>NZ_QTPV01000009.1:0-197973 GCF_003857985.1 Burkholderia sp. Bp9090 | reverse complement strand
TCAGGTGTGTAAGCGCAGTAATGCGTTCAGCTAACTGATACTAATTGCCCGTAAGGCTTGATCCTATAACAAGTCTGTCTCGCGCTAAGATGAGCGCGTCGGACTGGTTGGATTCTCGTGTGTGATACACACAACTCAAAATTACTGCTTCTTCCCAGATTGGTCGCGTTGCCAAGCAACGTGACAACCCTCTTTGCCTGATGACCATAGCGAGTCGGTCCCACCCCTTCCCATCCCGAACAGGACCGTGAAACGACTCTACGCCGATGATAGTGCGGATTCCCGTGTGAAAGTAGGTAATCGTCAGGCTCCCTAAGCCAGAAACCCCCGCCCGACAAGGCGGGGGTTTTTGCATTTGCGCGGCGAAAATGTGTGGTGCGCCTGGCATGGGTTGCAGCTCGTGCTGAAAGGCTACACGGCAGCGGGCCCGAGTGGCCGGCCCGCTGCGATTGCAGCACGATCGTCGCTTGTCACAGTTACTAACGGTGCGGAGTATCGGGCACCAAGCTACCTAGACGGATGGTGACTTGCGACGCCCACCATGGGCAATGCGCCGATCACATCGGCGTAGTGATGAGTCGCTGGTGCTCGACAGTAATCCGGACGCGTTCTCCTGCCTCGAATCCCGCGTCCTCAAGCCATACGCCCGCCAATTTGATCCACGGGTAATACGTCGTGTTCAGTTTCCGGTGTGCTCTGATGGCACGGAGGACTCTAGACAAGGAATGATGGCGTGCTGATTCTTGAATCTTGACGAAGCGTTCCGTTACGACGGGGCGTGACTTATGATTGGCGTTAGCCATTTCCGACTCCTGGTGTGAGTTGGTTGTGGTCAGCGGGTCGTATGGGTGGCAGCCCATGCGGCCCGCGCTTTTTGCGGTGAGGCAGTTCGAGTTTAAGCGAAGAAAGGCGCGTGATGAGGCCAATACGTGCGAAGTAGCCGAACGGTATAGAGTGCATCAGCCTTAAAGAATTTTGCGTCGCCGAGCCGTGAGGAGGAGGGTTGCGATTGGCGAAATCGTCGACGAGTGGCAAGGAGGATTATTTGTGTACGGGCGTCGGAATCGACGCATCACACGAGCGTTGCTGAAAGAGCACCCGGCAGCAGCGGTACGGCTCTTCGATACGAATCTGGATGCGTGGCGCAAGACCTTCGCGAGTACGCCGACGACACTTCAGTCGAGACGTCATCCGAACTATCTTGGGACGGTATGGCTGGGGCGCAGCGGAATCAATGCGTTTTGCATGACGAAATTCAATTTTCTTTAAAATTGAGCTCGTCATGCAGTACTGAAGATTTTCGCTTATATCAACCGCGAGCTTTAGCGCCAGGTCCCCTTCCTTCGCCTGGATGCGGTGAGTTGTCGAGTTCAAGTTTCCTGAAGCTTTTAGCTGTCTTCTGGGGTCTTTCCGCGGGAGGACAATCTGAACGAGCTACGGGAACGAATCGAGTCGGATTGAGGGGAGCGTCACCGAAATGCTGGGTTCGTATCTCCATCGCTATTGCAGCAGCAAGCGCTGGTGGCACCGCATTACCTATCTGTGCTTGAGCTACCCTATGAGCGACGGGCCATTGGTAATCGCCGGGAAACGTCTGCAATGCTGCCAATTCGTGTATCGAAAGACGGCGATTTTTCCAATGAAATGGGCCGGTCGCAGGACCTGGATTTGCAGCAATAGTCCAAGCGGGTCGATCTTTTGCTAGCTTCAAAAGAAACGACCAATAGCGCCTGCGCCAACCAAAGATTGGAAGGCCGCCTCCTCTGTCGGTATGCCAGAGATAGTTGTTGCCCTCGGGAATGGAGGGGAGGAGCTCAGCCCACTTGCCGCTCGGTTGAAGGAGCTCGTGCTCATCGGAATCAACAGTTAGATGTCCAATCGCGTCCCAACAGGTTCGCCACCTCGTTTCCGGGTTAGATGTCTGGTCCGGATTGAAATGAGTGGGTATGGGCCTCTTCAATTGGCCTCCCGATCGTGCGGCGACAATGAATAGTCGTTCACGTGCTTGGGGTACGCCAAAATCAAGAGCATTTAGAACGAAAGAAGTTGGGCGGTACAACGTTTTCGAAACGCGATTGATAGCCGCTAGCCTGCGCTTCACGTAAGATGCACCGGACCCCTTCCCCGCAGCCAACCCGCTAACGTTCTCTATCAGAATCAGCTCTGGCAAAAAATGTGCTACCGCGTCCATCATCGCAGTGAGAGTCTTCGCGCGTGGATCCTTCAATTTTGCCACCGTCCCCGCATGCCAAAGCGCCGCCTTCGAGAACGGTTGGCATGGTGGACCGCCAAAGAGCAGCCCAACATCTCCACTTTTTAGACCCGACTGTTCCTCGATTTCGTGAACAGAAAGCTCATGCACGTCACCGGGCTCCGCAAGCTTATGTCGAGGCCAGTTGGTAGCCAAAGTCAACCGTGCGGCAGGGTCGGCCTCAATGCTCAACTGTGGTTCGAATCCGGCTTCCCGAACTCCAAGGTCCAGACCGCCCGCTCCGGTGAAAAAGGAGAGGGCAGGGATGGAGGTGGGCGGCGTCTTTCCGGTTGTAGATTTCCTACTCATGAATACAACTTTGGTCCAGGAGAGTAAATAACGGCATTGTTGTCACCGATTCGAACCTTGCCAACCACGGTGCCACACAATTCTCGGATAGCCTTCCAGAGCATCGCTGATTCGTAGTTGTCTAGGTCTGCCGGGACGTTATCCAGCAGCGATCGTGCACAGACTACAATCAGGCGCTCCTGTGTGCGGGAGAAGGCAACATTTGCGCGATTCAGATCCAAAATGAATGAGGCATTCTTGGTGATCGCGGCTGTATCGCTGGCAGTCGCGGAGACTATCACGACAGGGCATTCGCCACCCTGCATTTTTTCGACGGTATCAATCCGGAGGATCTCCTTTCGACGGTCGAGGCGCTGCGTAAGCAAGCTTCGCTGCGCTCGGTGGGGCGTCATCACGACGACGCTCCGTGTTCGATGAGTATCCTTGCTGTCGAGAATTTCTTCAATGATCGCTACCTCGAGCGGGTTCGCTTTCACCGAAAACTGGTCGTCATGGACGACGAGGTGGAGGCGCTCGGTATCGGCCCAAATCGCACTCCAAGGTGAGGCAGAATTTATCAATTGCGGCGCCTCGGCCTCACGTGCCATACCTTCCAGTTGGATGTTGTCCCGTTGATAGATCGGACTAATGAGATGTCGGACGACGTCCGGCAGTCGGAACGTGAACGTGAGGGATGACAAAACAATCTGCTCGTCGGACACTTGGCGGCGAACTTTAATGCCACGCACTGCTTCGTAGGCACTTACATAGGGCTGATAGACTGTGACCGGATATCTATCCTCTTCCTCCCAGTTGTGTGCAACGATCGGCGCCAGCTGACGATGGTCGCCGGACAGCATGATCTGGCCCTCGGGAGATAGAAGGGTTGTTAGAGCAAGAAAGTGCGCCAACACCATCATGCTCGCTTCGTCGACAACGAGAAGGTCGCATTGAAAGCCGGTTGGACGGTTGCCAAATGCAGCAGAATTGTCCAGTTTGGCTGCCAACTTTAGTAGTGCCGTTGTTGTTCCGCCCACGATAACAATTCCATCTTTCCGCGCCCTTGATATCACTCGGACAGCTGCTTGACTTTGTATTTCCTCAATTCCCGCCAACGGCTCACGCGCGTCAACGCGAAACAGTTGGACTAATGGTGCATTGACGCCGGCCGCGGAAAAAGCTTGATGAAGAGGTTCAATGGTAGCCGCTATACGGAGCATCAACTCGTCCACGGCAGTATGAGTTTGAGCAGCTACAACGACTACGTCGCCGTCTTCAAGAGCCATCCAACACCGCGAGAGAACGCTTGCTGCAGTCGTCTGGGTTTTGCCAGTACCAGGTGGCCCCTGCAACAACTGTATGCGTGATGAGATGCCCTCGATGATGGCCCGCTTCTGATCGTCTTTTAGCTGGAAATCTTGTGGTGTCCGAAATGTATCTAAAGCCGCAGCCAGGCGATGTTTTTCGTTCGGCGTCAGCGCAGCTTCAGTGGGAATCCGAGGGTTGGCAGTATCCAACCATTGGTACGTATGATGCGCTGAAATTTCTGTCAGCCGTGCATCCACCTTTGGCGCGACAAAATCACTGACACTCTCATCAAGGGTTGCAAAGTCGAAATCGAGACCTTCCGCAGATCGACTGGCTGCGATGTAGCGTCCTGCCTTTGAGAAGTGCGGTGCCAATCGAACTGTACCCGACTCCCAATCGATATCGTTGACGATGCAGGTAGCTCCACCGAAGAGCAACTGCCTCATCGTTTGACCGACTTCTGGCTTACCGGAGTGGGGGCTTAGACGAGCGAATTCTGAGCCACTGAAGATGTTCCTCAAGGTAGCCAGGTCGGTGCCGTAGGTATCGACATCGATTCGAGCCGTTACCTCTTTCCCGCCTGCAACTTCCCGAACATCTTTCAACGGGAGCGTTATTCCCTTAGCGACTCGATTCGATGCGGGGACCATATGCGTTGAAAGCCACTCTGCGACTTTCACATGATGGTCGAGGCGTAGGAAGTCCAATGCTGCTTCGGCAGGAGTCGTGATTCCAAGATTGAATTGTCTCAGTGCATTTACATCAAGCTTCGGCTTTGAAATTTCATCATTTCGAGGGAGAAACCATTCGATCCATCTCATCCCGTGCACACGAGCGAGCAGGAGCCCGTTCAAGTAGTTTGGATGTGAGGCCTCGTAATAACGCTCAAGTTGCCCGCGCTGCTGAGCGTCGTGTTGAGCTGTCTCCGGCCGAGGGAGGGTTCCCCAAACAGCTCTCCAGTAGGGGGCGCTCAATGAATCAAAAAAACGGCTTCGAATCTCGAAATGATGTGGTGTTTTATCGGAATCTCGATCGCGGGCCCACTCATTGTCGGATCGAAGATCCAGGCGCGTTTTGAAGTCAAATAGATCTTGCCGGAACACCCAGTCTAACTGGACCGGTTCACGATTGATCGTCCGCATCCAGTGGAACCTTTCTCCGAACCACCGAAGAGAAGTTAGAACGGAAAGTCCTCTTCCAGTCCATCCAAGAGCAAATTCTCTGTCGGCTTCCTCGCCGACGCAAGAAAAGATTAGCTGATCGAGGGGCTCTCTACATCCCATCAATTCCTGAAGACTGCGTAGCAATCTTGTATCTGATCGTAAGCATGCTTCGATAAGCTGTGCCATCTCGCCGCGCGACCACACATAGAAATGAATGGGTGAATATCGATCGCTTGCGACGTCTGCAATGGCATTGATCAATTCATCGAAAAATCCCTGCAATAACTCAGCTTCCTGACCGGTGGCTGCGTCATGATTGCTTGACCATGGGCCACCGCGGCTCCGAATCACATCACGGTGCTCAGAAAGTTCTCTCTGTTCGTACGTTGGCATCTCGTTTGCGTCGACAGCGTCAGTTTTACGCCTTTCTACGACATGCGGTTGAGGGGTCCAACGACCGTCCTCCGTTAACGCGAACGGAGTATGCAGTTGCCACTGACTGGTTGTTACGTGCGCAACGAGAGAACCGATGCGGTTTTCAACATAGTCGTAATGCACGCCGATATATACACGGACGACAGGCACGTCACCCGCTTGGAATGCCGGTATCTGACTTTGAACCTTCCACGGCAGCCTCTTTACAGGATAGTCATCGGAACTATGCTCACCTTTTGGAAGAGTTGTTCTACGTGCTTGCGCCAGCGCACTAAGCATTGACAGATTAGCGGAGAAGCCTGGCGATGAACGACAAGCTTGTGCTGCGAGAGATTCGAGGTCAAGCTCAGCAAGGTCGTCAATCGTGCGGACTCCATTATTTCGGAGGATTCGTGCGGTCGAAGAGTCCACGCCGATAAGCTCGATGGCCCGAGTTCGACCGGCTTCCGGTAGACAGACTACATTGAACTTACAGTGGTCGCATTTGGGTTCGATCGAATACGGGAGTTCCTCAGGTTGCGATGCTAGAACGGCGTCGATCTGTCCGCCGTCTTCAAGCAAACGTAAGACATCCGAAGTTTCAACTTCCAGATCGTGAGGGAAGAGATCGCGAACCGGTTGGACCTCCTCAGTTCCTTCGTCGATTCTCGCGACAACGGCTTCGATCGACCCGGGCGAGGCCGCGATCCCTCCGATTCTCAGTCCACGCTCCTGGACGATACTTCTCACCAGAAGGCGATAGACGGCGGCTTGGATTCGCTGATACGTTTTATCTTTCCGAGAAGCCTTGCATTCGACGAGACGTATCCGCGGCCGATCCTGATTCCATTCGATCAGCACGAAATCGATTCTGCCAAGTACTCTGAAGGCACCAATGACCCCCTCGACTTCTACTTCGCGACCGAATACTAGGTCCCCAGGACTTATTGTGCGAAGTGCTTCGGAAAAATCGTGCCAACTTGTACGGTGAGTATCATCTACTTCGCGGCGGGCGCGGTAATGCGTCACATCGACGAAACCTTGCGTGACCAAATTTTCGTCAACTTCATCTTCTCGGTCAGCCCCGGCGCTTCGCAATACAGGATCTAGAGGATTGAAAAGGCGATTATAGAAAGGCAGAGCTCGTCGAAGCCGCCCCTCGTCTTGTCCAAGTTTTAGACGACGAGCGCATGAATGATGTCGAATGTATTCTCCAATGTCTGTCACTTTCAGAGAGATTTGATCACTTTTCATCTCTTACCCCGTTTTCCGGATTTGTTGTGTGCTGATGAATTCGAATGTATCGATATCTCGGTAGATATGCAAGCATCGGCTACTATGCCACGTTGGCGTCTCACAAGTTCGCGTAGCGATTCAATACTCAGAGGAGGTTTTTGGCGATGTAGCATTGCATGGCAATTGGGGCAAACGGGACGAAGATCATTTAACGGGTCAAGCTGGTACGTTGTTCCAATCTCTGAGATTGGGCGGAGGTGGTGTACGTGAATGTAGTTTTCCCCTAATTCTCCGTATTGAATTCTGAAATCAAAATCACAGACTGAACACTTAAGGCCCCACCGCTTAATGCATTTTTCGCGAGCGCCTGAATCACGTTCGTAAACGTTGATAGTGATAGATTTTTTGGTTCCTTCCGTGACTGATTCAGAATCGATGATCTCTTCTGGATATGTGAAATCAACGGCAAGAGTATTTTCGAAAGTCCATAGAACTTCGACGGGAATGGAATCCTTGATTGTTTTGGCCTTGGCGATTCCGGCAAAGGTAAACAGGTCGCGATTATTGTTTCTGTAGAAAATATAAACTCGACTGTTGTTGCTGGTCAGGCTTTTTATTGCTGGTTGTTGAGTGGTGGTTCTTGTTTTTCCAAACCAGACTAGATCGTTTCCAATGAAGTGGTTGGGGTAACTGTGGCCTGTTCGCCCGGAGGTTCCTATTCCGCAGAATATGAACCAGTCTCTCTGGTGTGATGTGTAACCTGTATACCAGGCTCCGCCCTTAGGATCATCTATTCCAATAATTTTGAAAACATCTCGGCGTGAATAGAGGTGCCCAATAATAAATTGATATATGTCCGTTAACATTCAATTCCCCAGAATGCTTCAGGTGTTTTGCGGTTGTAATTCTACAAGATGCTGGGGCGATATCGCCTTTTGGGACCGTGATGGTATTTTAAAGCAACATAAATAAAAAGGCCCGATCATATCGGGCCTTTTTGCTTGGTGTGGAAGATGTCACATCAAGTCGATGTGAGTTTCACCGTAGATGAGCGATCTAAACGGGTATCAAACGTCAATATTCCCCGCCCGCAACGCATTCGACTCAATAAACGCCCGCCGCGGCTCGACATCATCCCCCATGAGAGTAGTAAAGATCCCATCCGCGGCAATCGCGTCTTCGATCTGCACACGCAGCAGACGCCGCACTGCCGGATCCATCGTCGTTTCCCACAGCTGCTCGGGGTTCATCTCGCCGAGCCCCTTATAGCGTTGTTTGGAGACGTTGCGTTCAGCATCCGCCAGCAGCCACTTCATCGCGCTCTTGAAGTCCGCGACAGCCATGCTGCGCTCACCGCGCTTGATGACCGCACCTTCCCCGATGAGCCCCTTGAACGTATTCGCCGTCGTCACGAGCTGCTGATAATCCGCCGTGTGCTGGAATTCCTGGTCGATGACCGAAACGCGCACGTTGCCGTGATGGGTACGTTCGACATGCAGCGACCGCTGTTCTCGAACCGGGTCATACGAAGGCACGACACGCACTTCGTTCTTCAGCGCTTCATCATGCAACGCAGCGTGCAGCGCCTTAGCCGAAGCCTCAGTCGAAGCCTCAGTGGAGAGGTCGATCACCACCCCATCCATGACCGCTTCCAGCGCGGCCGGGTCATACAACCGGCTCAACCGCTCGATCACGCTCTGCGACAGCAGATACGACCTTGCCAGCTCCCCAAGCGCATCCCCGGAAATCGCCGCCGCATTCTCACCCGGCACCAGCTCCGACCCTTGCAGCGCCAACCGCAGCATGTGCGCGTTGAGCTCCACGTCGTCCTTCAGATACCGCTCGTCCTTGCCCGCCTTGATCTTGTAAAGCGGCGGCTGCGCGATATACACGTACCCGCGCTCGATCATGTCCGGCATCTGGCGATAGAGGAACGTGAGCAGCAGCGTCCGGATGTGCGCACCGTCGACGTCCGCGTCGGTCATGATGATGATGCGGTGATAGCGCAGCTTGTCGAGGTTGTAGTCTTCCTTGCCGATCCCGCACCCAAGCGCGGTCACGAGCGTGACGATCTGCTCCGACGACAGCAGCTTGTCGTAGCGAGCCTTCTCGACGTTCAGCACCTTGCCGCGCAGCGGCAGGATCGCCTGGAACTTGCGATCACGCCCTTGCTTCGCCGAACCACCTGCCGAGTCACCCTCGACGATGTAGATTTCGCACTTAGCCGGATCCTTCTCCTGACAGTCCGCGAGCTTGCCCGGCAGACCAACGCCGTCGAGCACGCCCTTGCGTCGCGTCATTTCACGCGCCTTCCGCGCAGCATCCCGCGCCCGAGCAGCCTCAACGATCTTCCCGCAGATGATCTTCGCGTCGATCGGCGTTTCCAAAAGGAATTCTTCCAGCGCCTTCGCCACAACCTCTTCAACCGGCGCGCGAACCTCAGAAGAAACCAGCTTGTCCTTCGTCTGCGAGCTGAACTTCGGCTCCGGCACCTTCACGGACAGCACGCACGACAGCCCTTCGCGCATGTCGTCGCCGGTCGTCTCGACCTTCGCCTTCTTCGCGATTTCGTTGTCGGTGATGTACTTGTTGATGACGCGCGTCATCGCGGCCCGCAGGCCGGTCAGGTGCGTGCCGCCGTCGCGCTGCGGAATGTTGTTCGTGAAGCACAGCACGTTTTCGTTGTAGCTGTCGTTCCACTGCATCGCGACTTCGACGCCCACGCCATCCTTCTCGCCGTTGGCGAAGAACACCGTCGGGTGCAGGTTGGTCTTCGTCTTGTTGATGAACTCGACGAAGCCCTTCACACCGCCGGCGAACGCGAAATCGTCTTCCTTGCCCGAGCGCAGGTCCGTGAGACGAATCCGCACGCCGTTGTTCAGGAACGAGAGTTCACGCATCCGCTTCGCGAGGATGTCGTAGTGATACTCGACCGTGCCGAAAATGGTCGGATCGGCCATGAAGTGCACTTCGGTGCCGCGGTTCTCGGTGTCACCGGTGATCAGCATCGGCGAAACTTCCACGCCGTCCACCGTCTCGAGCACGCGTTCCTGTGCGACGCCGCGATGGAACTCCATGAAGTGCTTCTTGCCGTTCCGACGCACGGTGAGGCGCAGCCAGCTCGACAGCGCGTTCACGCACGACACGCCCACGCCGTGCAGGCCGCCCGACACCTTGTAGCTGTTCTGGTCGAACTTGCCGCCAGCGTGCAGCTCGGTCATCACGATTTCCGCAGCACTGCGCTTCGGCTCGTGCTTGTCGTTCATCTTCACGTCGGTCGGAATCCCGCGGCCGTTGTCGGTCACGGAAATCGAGTTGTCGGCGTGAATCGTCACGTGGATGTCGTTGCAGTACCCGGCCAACGCTTCGTCGATCGAGTTGTCGAGCACCTCGAACACGAGGTGGTGCAGACCGGTGCCGTCAGACGTGTCGCCGATGTACATCCCGGGGCGCTTGCGCACCGCTTCCAGACCTTCGAGGATCTGGATCGACGAGGCGCCGTAGCTGCTGTTATCGGGTTGCGAATTGTGCTGTTCACTCATGGATATCTTCCGGTTCTGCGAGGCCACTCAGGTGGCGGCGCGGTGCGTTTCAGCGAGAGAAATCGCCGGGCCGCTCCAGTTTCCTGGCCCGCCCCAAGCGCCGAAAAGGCACCAAAGGGACGGGTTGTCGGTTCGCCATAAAAACGCCAAAGGGGCTTGCCGCCCCCTGGTGTGTGTCTTGATGTCGTGCGCGTCAGATGCGCATCGGCATCACGACATACTTGAACTCGTCGTTCTCGGGCACGGTAATCAGCGCGCTCGAGCTGGCGTCGCCGAGGCTCACCTGCACGGTGTCGACCTTCAGGTTCGCGAGCACGTCGAGCAGATACGTGACGTTGAAGCCGATGTCGACGGTATCGCCCTGGTAGGCGATTTCGAGTTCTTCCTGCGCCTCTTCCTGATCGGCGTTGGTCGACATGATCTTCAGCTGGCCCGGCGCGATGATGCAGCGCACGCCCTTGAACTTGTCCGAGGTCAGGATCGCCGCGCGCTGCAGCGAACGCTGCAGTTCTTCACGGCCGATCTCGAACGTGTTCTTGTGCGCCTTCGGGATCACGCGCTGGAAGTCGGGGAACTTGCCCTCGACGAGTTTCGACACGAGCTCGACCTGGCCGAACGTGAACTTGGCCTGGGTTTGCGCGATGTCGATGGTGACGGTGTCGTCGATGTCTTCGAGCAGGCGCTGCAGCTCGAGAATCGTCTTGCGCGGCACGATGACTTCCTGGCGGCCGAACGTGCCGCCTTCGAGCTGCATCGACGAGAACGCGAGGCGGTGGCCGTCGGTGGCCACGGCCATCAGCTGGTCGCCGTCGACGACGAGCAGCATGCCGTTCAGGTAGTAGCGGATGTCCTGCTGCGCCATCGCGAAGTGAACCATGCCGAGCAGCTGGCGGAACGACTTCTGCGGGACGGTGAGCGTGGCGCCGAAATCCTTCGCCTGCGCGACGGTCGGGAACTCGTCGGCCGCGAGCGTCTGCAGTGCGAAGCGGCTCTTGCCCGATTGAACGGTGAGGCGCTTGTCGGCGAGCGACAGCGTGACCTGGCCGTCAGGCATCGCGCGCAGGATGTCGAGCAGCTTGCGCGCGGCGACGGTGGTCGCGACCTGGTCGCCGCCGACGCCGAAATCGGCGCGCGTGGTGATCTGCAGCTCCAGGTCGGTCGACAGGAACGAAACGTCCGGGCCGTTCTTGGTGATCAGCAGGTTGGCGAGGATCGGCAACGTATGGCGGCGTTCGACGATGCCGCTGACCGTTTGCAGCGGCCTGAGGAGTGTGTCTCGTTCGGTCTTGACCAGTTGCATAGAGTTCCTTCGTTGAGTAACGGCCTGCAGCGCAGCAGCCTCGCAGCGCCCCGCCGGCCGGGCTCTTGGCCCGCCACCACCGGGGCGGTCAAACCAGTATTGTGCCTCAAAACCGAACCGCCCCCCTTAATTTGGGGCGGATGCCGAATTATCAAGCGCGGTGCGCGCGCTCAGCCCTTCAGCGTCTGTTCCAGCACGTGCAGCTCGTGGTTGAGCTGCGCGTCCTTACTGCGCTCGTCGGCGATCTTGCGCACCGCGTGCAGCACGGTGGTGTGATCGCGCCCGCCGAACAGCTCGCCGATTTCCGGCAGGCTCTTCTGCGTGAGTTCCTTCGCCAGGTACATCGCGATCTGCCGCGGCCGCGCGATGTTCGCGGGGCGCTTCTTCGAATACATGTCGGCGACCTTGATGTTGTAGAAGTCGGCGACGGTCTTCTGGATGTTCTCGACCGAAATCTGCCGGTTCTGCACGGTCAGCAGGTCCTTCAGCGCTTCCTTGGTCAGCTCGATCGAGATCTCGCGGCCGTGGAACTTCGAGTACGCGAGGATCTTGCGCAGCGCGCCTTCGAGTTCGCGCACGTTCGAGCGCAGGTGCTTCGCGACGAAGAACGCGACGTCTTCCGACAGGTTCACGCCTTCCGACTGCGCCTTGCGCATCAGGATCGCGACGCGCATTTCCAGCTCGGGCGGCTCGATCGCGACGGTGAGGCCCGAGTCGAAGCGCGAGATCAGGCGATCGTCGATGCCCGAGATTTCCTTCGGATACGTGTCGCTGGTGATGATCACCTGCGCCTTGTTCGCGACCAGCGCCTCGAACGCGTAGAAGAATTCCTCTTGCGTGCGCGACTTGCCGGAGAAGAACTGGATATCGTCGATCAGCAGCAGGTCGAGCGAGTGGTAGTAGCGCTTGAAGTCGTCGAACGCCTTGCGCTGGTACGCCTTCACCACGTCGGACACGTACTGTTCCGCATGGATGTAGCGGATCCGCGCGCCGGCCTTGTCGAGCAGCAGCTGGTTGCCGATCGCGTGGATCAGGTGGGTCTTGCCGAGGCCGACGCCGCCGTACAGGAACAGCGGGTTGTACGAGATGCCCGGGTTGTCCGCGACCTGGATCGCGGCGGCGCGCGCGAGCTGGTTCGCCTTACCGGTCACGAAGTTGTCGAACGTGAGCACGGGGTTCAGCTTCGAGCGCTCGTACATCGAATCGGCTTCGCCGCCGTTCGCGGGTGCCGCACCGGGGCCCGGACGCCACGTGCGGCGGCCGGCCGCCGCTTCGTGCGCGGGCAGGCTCGGCAGGTCGATGTCGGCGTCGTCGGCGTTCAGGTGGTGCGCGGCGGCCGCCGACGGCGTCATCGGCACGTCGGCCGGCGCGCTCGGTGCAGCCGATGCATTCGCGGTCAGATTGGCGGCGATCGCGGCCACCGTGGCGGCCGGGCCGCTCGGTGCGAGCGGCGCACGCGGCGCGGCTGCGCCCGGTGCGGCGCTGGCCGCTGCACTGCGCATGCCTGCCTTCGGATCGAGGACGAACTGGACTTCGATCGGCGCATTCCAGAAATCTCGGGCCAGATCGGAGATGCGGCCCGAAAACTGGCTCTTGACCCAGTCCAGCTTGAAGCGGTTCGGCGCGGCGATGGACAGCGTGTTCGCCGACGCATCGAAGGCCACCGGGGCCAAGGGTTTGATCCACGTCACGTACTGCTGGGGCGTCAACTCGCGCTCCAGCAGTGCGGAACAGTGTTGCCAGAAATCGTTCATCAAGTAACTGTCGTTTTTTGCGTGCACAGCGCGGCTCGCCGGCGCCCTTGTCGCGGTTGCGCAACAAGGCCCGAAGCGGTCGTGCGAGCGTGCCTCGGACGCCTGCGTCACAGTGTTGGAGGGGCAGGCGCGGGCCGAGGCGGCGTGCGGGATTCTTGGAGATAAGGCGAGATTCTACCGCCAAACGCGGCCACAGCGCGAGTTATCCACAGGCCGGGATTGTGGGTCGCGGGGCCGGATCGGCGCAGGCCGGCACAGGCGAGCGACTCCTAAAGTATTGACCGTCAAGAGAAAAACGGTTTAAATAGCGGGTTCCGCGAAAACCAATCCTGTATTCCCGGCGATTGCGTTCGCCCGAATGCCTCCGGTTAAGGGCACGCGGTCCCCTGAATTTCGACATTCTCGAACAAGTGAGAACATCATGAAACGTACTTACCAACCGTCCGTGACGCGCCGCAAGCGCACCCATGGCTTCCGTGTCCGCATGAAGACGGCAGGTGGCCGCAAGGTCATCAACGCTCGCCGCGCGAAGGGCCGCAAGCGCCTCGCCATCTAAGGCAGGTTGCGCGCTGTGTCCGCCGTCCGCAGTCCTGCGGAAGGTGCCGTCGAGCCGGGTGCGAATCCGTCGCAGACGAAAGCCGCCTTCCCGAAAGCTGCGCGACTTCTGAAAACGGATGAATTTTCATCCGTTTTTCGTTTGCGCCCCTGGCGGCGTTCCGCGCACTTCGTGATCTACGGCAAGCCGACCGGTCAGCCCGCGCGTCTGGGGCTCGTCGTCGGCAAGAAGTATGCGCCGCGTGCAGTAACACGTAACCTCGTGAAGCGGCTGGCGCGCGATCAGTTTCGCCTGCGCCGGGCCGAATTCGCCGGTTACGACCTGCTGCTGCGGCAGCACACGCGCTTCGACAAGAAAGCGCTGCCGAGCGCGGCTTCCGCCCCGCTCGCGGCGATGTGCGCGGCCGAGATCCGCGAACTGCTCGACAGGGCAGTCCGGGAAATCGCCCGCCGGGCGTCGAAGCCCGCGTCCGAGTGACGCATCCGTGTCCGGTGCGGCGTTCGCGCCTGCCCGGCCGGTTTTGACGCGGCGTCTTACGGCGCCGCCCAAGGTATGGAAACGGTATTGATCGCCTTGCTGCGCTTCTACAAGGTTGCCGTGAGCCCGATGCTCGGCAACCGTTGCCGTTTTTATCCTTCCTGTTCGGATTACGCGCGCGAGGCAATCCAGTATCATGGCGCCGCGCGCGGCACGTATCTCGCCGTCAGGCGCGTGTGCCGATGCCATCCGTTTTCCGCGGGCGGCATCGACCTCGTCCCGCCGCCCAACTCCGACACTCGCGCTCGCGGCGAAGCCGACGCGCGGTCCCATCGACTCTGAGACAACGCATGGATATCAAACGCACCGTCCTATGGGTGATCTTCTTCATGTCAGCTGTCATGCTGTACGACAACTGGCAGCGCGACCATGGACGCCCGTCGATGTTCTTCCCGAGCGCCACGCAAACGGCCCCCGCGGCTGCGGGCGGTGCATCGGGCACGGGCGCGACGACGACCGCAGGTGACGCGCCTGCCGCAGCCGCAGGCACCGCACCGTCGACGACGGCACCGGCCGCGCAGGCGCAGCTCGTGAAGTTCTCGACCGACGTGTATGACGGCGAAATCGACACGCGCGGCGGCACGCTCGCGAAGCTGACGCTGAAGAAGCAGGGCGACGGCAAGCAGCCCGACCTGTACATCACGCTGTTCGACCATACGGCCGGCCACACGTATCTCGCGCGCTCGGGCCTGCTCGGCGGCGACTTCCCGAACCACAACGACGTCTACACGCAGGTCAACGCGGGCCCGACGTCGCTGACGGGTGACCAGAACACGCTGAAGCTGTCGTTCGAATCGCCGGTGAAGGGCGGCGTGAAGGTCGTGAAGACCTACACGTTCACGCGCGGCAGCTACGTGATCGGCGTCGACACGAAGATCGACAACGTCGGCACGGCACCGGTCACGCCGACGGTCTACATGGAACTGGTGCGCGACAACACGGCCGTCGAAACGCCGATGTTCTCGCATACGTTCCTCGGGCCGGCGGTCTATACGGACGCGAAGCACTTCCAGAAGATCGATTTCAGCGACCTCGACAAGAACAAGGCGAACTTCGAGAAGTCCTCCGACAACGGCTGGGTCGCGATGGTGCAGCACTACTTCGCGTCGGCCTGGATTCCGCAGCAGGGCGCGAAGCGCGACATCTACGCTGAAAAGATCGATCCGGCGCTGTACCGCGTCGGCGTGAAGCAGCCGGTCGCAGCGATTGCGCCGGGCCAGTCGGCCGATGTGCAGGCGCGCCTGTTCGCCGGTCCGGAAGAAGAGCGCATGCTCGAGGGCGTCGCGCCGGGCCTGGAACTCGTGAAGGACTACGGCTGGGTGACGATCATCGCGAAGCCGCTGTTCTGGCTGCTCGAGAAGATCCACGGCTTCGTCGGCAACTGGGGCTGGGCGATCGTGCTGCTGACGGTGCTGATCAAGGCCGTGTTCTTCCCGCTGTCGGCCGCGAGCTACAAGTCGATGGCGCGCATGAAGGAAATCACGCCGCGCATGCAGGCGCTGCGCGAACGCTTCAAGAGCGATCCGCAGAAGATGAACGCCGCGCTGATGGAGCTGTACAAGACCGAGAAGGTCAATCCGTTCGGCGGCTGCCTGCCGGTCGTGATCCAGATCCCGGTGTTCATCTCGCTGTACTGGGTGCTGCTCGCGTCGGTCGAAATGCGCGGCGCGCCGTGGATTCTGTGGATTCACGACCTGTCGCAGCGCGACCCGTTCTTCATCCTGCCGGTGCTGATGGCCGTCTCGATGTTCGTGCAGACGAGCCTGAACCCGACGCCGCCGGACCCCGTCCAGGCGAAGATGATGAAGTTCATGCCGATCGCGTTCTCGGTGATGTTCTTCTTCTTCCCGGCCGGCCTGGTGCTGTACTACGTCGTGAACAACGTGCTGTCGATCGCGCAGCAGTACTACATCACGCGCAAGCTCGGCGGCGGCAAGAAGGCCTGACGCCCTTGGCACACGCGGGCGGCCAGCCGTCCGCGATGCACGTAAAAAAGCCGCATGGTTTCATCCATGCGGCTTTTTTGTTTCTGGCGGGTGGCGGCGCGGGGGCGTTGACCGCTGCCGTTCAGGCCTTCTTCGCTTCGATTTTCGTGTCGCCGCCGTAGAACTGCTCGATCAGTTCCTGAACGAGGTAACGCTGATGCGGCGGCAACGCCTCGATCTTCGACGCGAGTTCGATCGTCTCGGGTGTTGGCGGATAACGCTCGTCGCGCGGCAGCGGTTGCGGCGTCGTGTGTTCGGTCACGCTCGGCGACGGGCCGTAATGCAGCCAATGCAGTTCGACGCGCAACCAGTCGGCGAGCGTTTCGAGTTTGTCCGGCGTCGGAATCGTGCGGCCCGTCAGCCATTTGTGCGCGGTTTGCGGCGAAACCGGCTGCGCACCGCGGTGACGCAGATTGAACCGGTTCGCGAGTTCCGTCGCGCCTGTGACCTTGTCCGGGCTGCGCCGCAAGGCGAATTTCAGGCGTTCCGAGAACGCTGCTTTTTCTTCGGGTGTCGGCATGGGGGTGATTGTGCAATTCCACCGACACGTCTCAGACAACCATATGGGCTAAACATAGCCTATACGGACGAATCCCAACCTGCCTTGGACCGTGCGGCGGAATTGGGGCCGCAGTGTCGGACCGTTCGGAAAGGCATACTCGTCCGAAATGGACAGGACGTGATTGTCCGGCATTGATACTCGACTTATCCCCGTCGGGATAAATTCGGGTAAGTTCGACGCCGATCAGGCGTCCGGTGGCGTGCGGGCCGGCAGGCTACAATGCCGGCGTCCCGATGCCCGAACTGTTGTGCGGGCGCACCATTGACGCTCTGTTCACCCGATTCATCCGATTCCCATGCTCGCTACCGATTCCGATCCGATCGTCGCCATTGCCACTGCTGCCGGCCGGGGGGGCATCGGCGTCGTCCGCGTGTCGTTCGGGCGCGGCGGCGAGGCGGCCGCGCTGCCGCTGATCGACGCGTTGTGCGGGCAGCGGCTCGCGCCGCGCCATGCGAGCTACGTGCCGTTCCTCGACGCGCACGGCGCGCCGCTCGACCGCGGAATCGCGCTGTATTTCCCCGCGCCGCATTCGTACACCGGCGAGCACGTGCTCGAGTTGCAGGGGCACGGCGGGCCGATCGTGATGCAGCTGCTGCTGCAGCGTTGCCTCGATGCGGGGCGCGGCTTCGGGTTGCGGCTCGCGGAACCGGGCGAGTTCACGCGGCGCGCGTTCCTGAACGACAAGCTCGATCTCGCGCAGGCCGAGGCGGTGGCCGACCTGATCGAGGCGAGTACCGAAGCGGCGGCGCGCTCGGCCGGGCGCTCGCTCGACGGCGCGTTCTCGCGGCAGATCCACGCGCTCGTCGAGGATGTGATCACGCTGCGGATGCTGGTCGAGGCGACGCTCGATTTCCCGGAAGAGGAAATCGACTTCCTGGAAGCGGCCGATGCGCGCGGCAAGCTCGCGAGGATCCGCGAGCAACTGGCGCACGTGCTCGGTGACGCGCGGCAGGGCGCGCTGCTGCGCGAAGGGTTGTCGGTCGTGCTCGCGGGGCAGCCGAACGTCGGCAAGTCGTCGCTGCTGAACGCGCTCGCCGGCGCGGAGCTGGCGATCGTCACGCCGATCGCGGGCACGACGCGCGACAAGGTCGCGCAGACGATCCAGGTCGAAGGGATTCCGCTGCACATCATCGATACGGCCGGGCTGCGCGAGACGGAGGACGAAGTCGAGCGGATCGGGATTGCGCGCACGTGGAGCGAGATCGAGCGCGCCGACGTCGTGCTGCATCTGCTCGATTCGCGCACGGGGATGACGGTGGACGACGAGACGATCGCGGCACGGTTCCCGGATGGCGTGCCGGTGGTGCGGGTGTTGAACAAGACGGACCTCACCGGCGTGCCGGCGTGCGTCGAGCATCCGGCGGCCGAAGGCGACCTGACCGAGGTGCATCTGTCGGCCAAGCGCGGCGACGGCATCGACATGCTGCGCGCGGAACTCCTGCGGATCGCGGGGTGGCAGGCGGGGGCGGAAGGCGTCTATCTGGCGCGCGAGCGGCACTTGATTGCGCTGCGGGCTGCGCAGGAGCATCTGGCGCAGGCGGCGGATCACGCCGAGCAGCGCGCGCAATCGCTCGATCTGTTTGCGGAGGAGTTGCGGCTCGCGCAGGAGCAACTCAATGCGATTACCGGGGAATTCACTTCGGATGATCTGCTGGGCGTGATTTTCAGCAGGTTTTGTATTGGCAAGTAGGCGGGGATTTCAACGGAACACCGGCGCTTCGAATTCCCGTCCCCAGCGATCCGGATCAATGGACTGATCCGGACTGCGTCGTCGCGACAGCCGGGGTGCAATGCATCAATCCCAATGCCGATGATGATGGTGGTAATACCCGCCATCACCGTAATACCCATACCCGCCGCCATCCGGCACCACGATGCAGCCGCTCAACAGCACGGCGACACCGGCAATCAGCAAAAGGGTTTTCTTCATCACGCTCACCTGCTCGGATTCGACATGAACCCAGCATAGCGAGCGCCTTCAACACCGGCTGTAAGCGATCGTTTCCCCGCGCGGCAATCCGTAACGGCGGATTATTTCGGTCACAATGACCGTAACAAATCCCCAATCCGCAGACGTTTTCACGCCGCCACGACGCGGTTTCGCCCCGCATCCTTCGCACGATACAGCGCGGCATCGGCGGCTTCGATCAACGCATCGGGCGTCGACAGGTCGTCGGCCGACACGGTCGCGCAACCGACGCTGACGCTCACGCGCCCGGCCGGCGACCCGGGCATCGCGAGATCGATCCGCAGCACCGCTTCGCGCGCTTCCTCGGCAACGACCCGTGCACCGCGCGCACCGGTGTTCGGCAGCACGATGGCAAACTCCTCGCCGCCGTAGCGCGCGACGATATCGGCCGGCCGCCGCACCGCGCCGGCCAGCGCATTCGCGACCGCGATCAGGCACGCGTCGCCCTTCACGTGCCCGAACGCGTCGTTGTACGCCTTGAAGTGATCGACGTCGACCATCAGCAGCGACAACGGCTCGCCTTGTCGCCGCGCTTGCAGGAACAGCGTGTGGAAGTGATCGTTGAAGTGGCTGCGATTGAACGCGCCGGTCAGCCCGTCGCGCGCGGACGAACGAACCAGCGTCGCGTGCGCCTCGAACAGCTGCTGATACAGCTTCGTCACTTCCCAGGCGAGCACGCACACCAGCACGCCCGGCGTGAACATGCTGAACACGCGTGCGAGATACCAGCCGACCGTGAAGCGGCTCGTGGTCAGCAGGTTCAGCGTCGTGTCGGTGAGGCAGGCGAGCACCGCGATCGCGAGCCACAGGTCGAGCGTCGTGCGCAGTCGGCCGGAAGCCAGCACGGCGACGAGCGCGAGCGCATTGAGCAGCCACACGACCAGCGCGATCCCGTCGACGGGCAGCGCGGCTGCGTCGCCCGGCGGATGGAACGCGGGCGGCAGGGCGACGTTCAGCGCGAGCACGCACAGCAGCGCGGCCGCGACGGCCGGGCCGCCGACCAGCGCGAAGGTCCACAGGCGCGTCTGCGCCGCGCCGACCGGCGCATGCGTGAGCCGCTCGCGCGCGAGCAGCGCGGCCATCACGAAGCACGGAAAGCCGGCATGCCAGAAGACCCACATCCACGCGGCGCTTTGCGGACGCGCGCCGAGCAGGCCTTGCGGCGCGAACACGCCGGGGAAGGTGAGCAGCTGCAGCGCGACGGCGAGTGCGGTGAACGCATAGGCGCCGCCGAGCGCACCGAGCACGGGCTGGCGCGTGACGGTGAACTGCGCGCCGAGGAAGAAGGCGGCGATGCTCGCGGTGGTGAACACGGTCAGCGCGCACATCGGCATGAACGGCTCGACGGCCGGCAGCGTGACGTTTGCGTGCGGCACGGCGATCGCCAGCGCGAGCATGATGACGAGTGCCGTGAGCGCGCCGAACCAAAGCTGACGACGCGTCGTATGCTGGATCAGGATGCCTTCCATGGATTCCCCCGGGCACTCGTGCGGTCACGCCCGGTCTTGGCGCCGGGCAGCATGCATCCGGCCACAGCGCAACCGGTGCGGCCCGATCCTATCGCGTTATTGGCGTGCGCTCAAATACCGAGGCCGGGGCCGAAGTTGCCGGCGACCCAGCGCGTGACGGCATCGACGTCCGCGTAGTCCTGTTCGGGCAGGCCGTCGAGCATCGACAGCACTTCGTTACTGGCGCCGGCGTCGCGTGCGGCGTCGACGATCGCATCCTTGTTGGCCGGGTAACGGACGGCCGCCAGCACGTCGGCAATCTGCAGGTCGATCGCTTCGCCGGGGATATCGTGCGGAGGGAGAGCGGGTTTGTCGTTCACGGCGGCGGCTCGCTGGTTGGACGGGATTCGGTTCGACGCGGTTCGTGGCGGAAAGCGGTTGCACCGTTTGCACCGTGTGCAGCGCCCCGCCCGCGCGGGTGCGCTGCGGGGATGGCGATCGGCTCAGTGTCCGCGCCGCACCCGGCGCCACGGATGTTTCCAGTCGATATGCGGTGCATTTTCGTCGCGCGGATGCTGGCGCCGATGTTCCTGCCACAGTTCGTCGGAGAACAGCGCAGCCACGATCATGAGTGGCAGCACGAGGAAGATGCCGAGTATGACTTGCTCGATCACGATAGCCTCCTTGCGGTGGCAGGAACCCTTGTGTCCATTCTAGGCTCTGACCTTCGCCCGCGGTCAACTTCTTACAGCGCGGAACGCGCCCCGTTCGCGGCGCCGCCGCACGGGTGTTTCATGCGCGCGCGGGCATCAAAAAGGACACGAACATGCAACTCCAGAACGACAAGCACACGCTTGCACTACGGCCGCTGGAGCGCCAGGACCTGCGCTTCGTTCACGAGCTGAACAACGACGCGAAGATCATGCGCTACTGGTTCGAGGAGCCGTACGAAACCTTCTCCGAGCTGTCGCAACTGTATGACCGTCACGTGCACGACCAGCGCGAGCGCCGCTTCGTCGCGGTCGATCCGCAGGACGAGCTGGTCGGCCTCGTCGAGCTGATCGAGCTCGACTACATTCACCGTCGCGGCGAATTCCAGATCATCATCGCGCCCCAATGCCAGGGGCGCGGCTATGCGGGGCAGGCGACGCGCCTCGCGATCGAATATGCGTTCAAGGTGCTGAACATGCGCAAGCTGTACCTGATCGTCGACACGTCGAATGCGGCGGCCATCCACGTGTACGAGAAATGCGGATTCCAGCACGAGGCGGAATTGAAGGAAGAATTTTTCGGAAACGGCGCGTATCACAACGCTTATCGCATGTGCATTTTCCAGCGCGATTATTTCGAGCGTCCGCAAGCGGTCTGAATAAGGTGGCGAACGCCCGCTGCGGCTCCGCTGCAGCGGGCGCCAAGCCTGCCCGGAAAAATACCGGTAAATACGAGTGCGCTTATACCTGGCATTTTTCTTGTATCAGGTAAATCCGGTGCCGCACTGCGGTAAATTCAGATCATTTCGGATGACTTTATGTGCAACGCATCAAAATGGTCCCGTTATTGAAATGAATTATCCAAACCGTTCAGCCGATGGACTGCAGTTTCTCCGAAAGGCTTGCCGGATAAGGCTTTGCTTCCGGCGGCGCGGGCGAATCCGCCGGACGGCAGACGCCGCCGCAAGTAAAAAACCGGGCGCGCGCAGGGTGCGACAATTCGCCGCTATTGCGATCGCACAACAAATGTGCTTGATATCGCTTGCCGGTCTTCTAAAGTGAAAAACGCGGGTTCACGATCACCTTTAAACACATAGCTAACCGAGCCTGGTGCCCGCAAGCCTGGAGACAGAACATGATGAAGCGTACCGGTGTCCTTTTTGCCCTCGTCGGCGCATTTTCCGTGGTGTCGATCGCCCAGGCGGGCGGCGATGCGGCTGTCCAGCCGAAGCAGGAAATCCAGCTGACGAAGAATGCGTGGGGCTGTCTGTCGAAAGACAATCTGGACTCCGTACTGAGTCACGAACGTGACGGCAAGTCGCAGGCGAAGCAGCAGTACTTCGACGACTACCGTTGCCTGTCGGTGCCGGAAGGCCAGCGCTTCCGCGTGGTGTCGGTCGATCAGGGCGACGTCCAGTTCGTCAGCGCCGACAACAGCGACCAGCAGGGCCTCTGGACCGATTCGCGCTTCGTCAAGCAGTAACCCGCACGCGCACCTCTCGCCCCCGCGCGCCTGCCGCAACCGCCGGCGGCGCGACCCGAACGCGGCCCGGCCGATGCCGGGCCGTCGTGCTGTGGCGCGCCCGTCACGCGCCGGGCGGCGCGCATTCGGTATCATCACGGCCCGACCGAACCGAATGCCCGCCCGGGCCGTATCCGCATGGCGCTGAAATCCACGATCTACAAAGCCGAGCTGCAAATCGCCGACATGGATCGGCACTACTACGCCGATCACGCGCTGACGGTCGCCCGTCACCCGTCCGAAACCGACGACCGGATGATGGTGCGCATCGTCGCGTTCGCGCTGTTCGCGCACGAGCGTCTCGAATTCTGCAAGGGGCTGTCGGACGTCGACGAGCCCGATCTGTGGCAGAAGGACCTGACGGGGGCGATCGACGTATGGATCGAGGCCGGCCAGCCCGACGAACGGCGCATCTCGAAGGCGGCCGGCCGCGCCGGGCAGGTCACGGTGATCGCGTACGGCGGCAAGACCTCGGATATCTGGTGGCAGGGCGTGCGCAGCAAGGTGGAGCGGCTGCGCAACGTGCAGGTGCTGTCGCTGGCCGATGGCGTCGCGGCCGCGCTCGGGCGTCTCGCCGAGCGCACGATGCGCCTGCAGTGCACGGTGCAGGACGGCGCCGCCTGGATCTCGAGCGCCGACCACGATCCGGTGGCGGTCGAATGGACGGTGCTGAAGCCGTTCGCCGACGCTTGACCGCCGGCGCGCCGCTCAGCCGAACGCGGCGGGCGGCCCCTTGAATTCCAGCATGTTCCCTTCGGGATCGAACAGATAGATCGACGGCCCGTAGCCGCCGGCGCCGTAGCGATCGGCGGGGGCGCCGGGGCGCGCGCCATGCGCGGCGAAATGCTCGATCAGCGCGTCGGCGTCGAACGGCTCGACGCGCAGGCACAGATGGTCGAGGTTGCGGCCGGTGCCGGGCGGGCCGCTGTCGGGACGATCGATCGGGCCGCCGACCGTCAGCAGGTCGATCAGCGCGTCGCCGGCGCGCAACTGCACGAGGCCCAGGTCGGGCTGTTCCTTCTCCACGTGGCAGCCGACGGCATCGCAGTAAAAGCGCGTCATCGCAGCCATGTCGGTCACGCGCAGCACGACGTGATCGATCGCGCGGATGGTCGGTTTCATGAGCGGGGCACTCCTTCGGATGACGTGCACCGAGTGTAGACCGCGCCGGCGACGGATGCCGCAATGCTGCACGATCGACGGACGAAAAAAAGCCCGTTCACGCAGAGCGGAACGGGCTTAATCCATATCAGGAGGAGACATGGAGGAGACAGTTCCAACTATACACACGGCGATGGTGCGTTGCAATATTCCGAGTGTAAAAAATGGTCAGGACGGCGATTGGTCGCAGCCGCACTGCAGCAAAAGGGTGACGCGACGATGACGAAAGCGGTGCCGGAGCAGCGCTTTGCGCGGTGTTTCGTCCGATTGATCGATTGCGATGTGCCCCCGGTTTCGCCGGTGCGAATCACAGAGCAAGATTCAGGGCGCGACGGCCCATGCCGATGTCTAGAGTAGGCACCATCTACACTAGAGAGTGCGAGGTTCAGATGACAACCGCCTATCCGACCGACGATGCCCGCTGGGGCGCCGTGACCGCCCGCGACCCGCATGCGGACGGCGCGTTCTTCTACGCCGTGCGCACGACCGGTGTGTTCTGCCGCCCGAGCTGCGCGTCGCGGCTGCCGCGGCGCGAGCATGTGTCCTTCTTTGCCAGTCCGGCCGACGCGCGCGCGGCCGGTTTTCGTCCGTGCAAGCGCTGCCAGCCGGAAGGGCTGCCGCGCGAGCTCGAGATCGTCAATCGTGCCTGCGCGGTGCTCGACGCGCATGCGGAGCGGCTCACGCTGCAGCAACTGAGCGACGCCGTGCACGTAAGCCCGTTCCACCTGCAGCGGCTGTTCAAGCGCGTGGTCGGTGTGTCGCCGCGGCAGTACCAGGCCGCGCAGCGCGGCGCCGCCTTGCGCGAGGCGCTGCAAAGCGGGCAGCCGGTTACGCAGGCGGCCGTCGACGCGGGTTTCAACTCGCCGTCGCGGCTCTACGCATCGGTGCCGCGTGAACTGGGCATGGCGCCGTCCGCGTTCCGTCGCCAGGGCGCCGGCCTGCGGATCGACTATGCGACCGCGTCGACGCCGCTCGGCACGGTGCTCGTCGCCGCGACCGAACAGGGCATCTGCCGGATCGCGTTCGGCGACGAGCCGGCGTCGCTCGTCGGCGAACTGACGGATGCGTTCGCGCGTGCGGAGCTGGTCGAATCGCCTTCGCGGCTCGCGCCGTTCGTCGCGCAGATCCGCGCCTACCTCGACGGCACGCGGCACGCGTTCGACCTGCCGCTCGACATCGCGCCGACCGCGTTCCAGCAGCGCGTCTGGGAAGCGCTGACGCACATCCCGTACGGCGAAACGCGCAGCTACTCGGAGATCGCGGAGGCACTGGGCGCGCCGCGTGCGGTGCGGGCCGTCGCATCGGCCTGCGCGTCGAACCCGGTCGCGCTCGCGATTCCGTGCCACCGTGTCGTGCAGAAGGGCGGCGCGCTCGCCGGATATCGCTGGGGCGTACGCCGCAAGGCAACGCTGCTCGCGTCCGAGGCGCGCCATGCGCACGACGATGAAACCGAAGCCGTTGCGGAGGGCAACGCAGTTTGAGCATCGAAAAAAACACGATTACGTCGATCGCGGATGGCGGCCAGGTGCCGCCGTCCGCGCAGATGGAACTGCGCTTCAAGGCGCCGTACGACTGGGCGCGCGTGCTGCGCTTCTTCAGCGGACGGGCGATTCCGGGCGTCGAACAGGTCGTCGACGGCGTGTATCGCCGCATCGTCGACCTGCACGGCGACGCGGGCCGGCTGACCGTCACGAAGCATCCGCGCAGGCATTGCCTGATCGCGACGGTCGACGGGGCGGCCGCGCGGCATGTCGACGATGCATTCGCGCGCCGCGTCGCGTCGATGTTCGACCTCGGCGCCGATCCGGCCGCGATCGGGAGCGGGCTTGCGCGCGACCCGTGGTTCGCGCCGCTCGTCGATGCAGCCCCGGGGCTGCGCGTGCCGGGCGCCTGGTCGGGATTCGAGCTCGCGGTGCGCGCGATCGTCGGCCAGCAGGTGAGCGTGAAGGCGGCGACGACGATCGTCGGCCGGCTCGTCCAGCGGGCCGGCGAGCGCGTCGCGCACGACGACGGCATGGCGGCGCCGGACGGCGTGCCCGCCTGGCGTTTCCCGACGCCGGACGCGCTCGCCGCCTGCGATCTGGAGAAGATCGGAATGCCCGGCAAGCGGGCCGCGGCGCTGACGGGCGTGGCGCGCGCGGTGGCAGCCGGCCACGTGCCGCTCGATCCCGCCCAGGCCGATCTCGCGACGCTGCGTAGCGCCTGGCTCGACCTGCCCGGTATCGGCCCGTGGACCGTCGAATACATCGCGATGCGTGCGTGGCGCGACCCGGACGCATGGCCGGCGTCCGATCTCGTGCTGATGCAGTCGATCACCGCGCGCGATCCGTCGCTCGACCGGCTCACGAGCCAGAAGCGCCGCACCGAAGGCTGGCGGCCGTGGCGCGCGTATGCGGCGCTGCATCTGTGGAACGACGTGGCCGACCGGGCCGGCGGCGCGCGCGGCGGATGACGGTCGCCGCGGCCGGCCGGCGGGTGCGCGGGCATGGCCGCGCTGCGACCCGCAAACGGCGCCGGGCCGGCAGCGATCGGTCGGTGGTGCTCACGGTTGCGACGCTTGACGGCGATCACCCCGTTCCGGCGGCCGTCATCCCCCGGCGTGCGGGCGGCTCGAGCGTGACGGCGACGCATCGCGGGTTCGGCTGCGCGGGTTGCACCTGGCGGCGCCGTGGCGTGCACGGCTCATGTTACTTCCGACGAATTTCGCGTGATCGTCGCGTCCGGCGGTGCCGACGGACGGTCCGCCGCGCGCACGGCGAGCATCGCCATCGGCCCGCCCGGCGGGCCGCCGCGGCGGGCGCGCACCACCCGGAGTCACCTCAAGCGCGCGTGACGGCGAGATGTTAAAGTGCCCGCTACCAACGAAGCGACCAATAATCCAGCCGGCCGCGCGGCATCCTGCGCGCGGCCGTCACGCACTTGCGTCTCCATGTCGAACACCATGACTCACCGCCAGTCCGAACTGCTGCTGAATCGTCTCGAAGCGCTGAGCTCGGGCCCGACGCGGCAGCATCTGCCCGACGGCCTGCGCGGCATCGAAAAGGAAAGCCTGCGCGTGACGCGCGACGGGATGATCGCGTTCACGCCGCATCCGCGCGCGCTCGGTTCGGCACTCACGCACCCGTCATTGACGACCGACTATTCCGAAGCGCTGATCGAACTGATCACGCCGGCGGAAGCCGACGCGTCGATCACGCTCGAACGCCTCGACGATCTGCACCGCTACGTGTATGCGTCGCTCGGCGACGAGATGCTGTGGAATAACTCGATGCCGGGCCAACTGCCGGCCGACGACGAAATCCCGATCGCCGACTACGGCACGTCGAACATCGGTCGCCTGAAGACGGTGTATCGCCGCGGCCTCGCGTATCGCTACGGCCGCACGATGCAGTGCATCGCCGGCATCCACTACAACTACTCGCTGCACGAGGAAGTGTGGCGGCGCCTGCATGCGGAAGAGGGCTCGACGGCCACGCTGGTCGACTACCAGTCGGAGCGCTATCTCGCGCAGATCCGCAACTTCCGCCGCCGCAGCTGGCTGTTGATGTACCTGTTCGGCGCGTCGCCCGCGCTCGACACGAAGTTCCTGCGCGGCAAGCCGCACAAGCTCGACACGTTCGACGCCGATACGCTGTACCGGCCATATGCGACGAGCCTGCGGATGAGCGACCTCGGGTACTCGAACACGACCGCGCAGGCCGCGCTGCAAGTCGATTACAACACGCTGCCCGCCTATCTCGACGCGCTGTCGAAGGCCGTGAGCGAGCCGTATCCGCCGTACGAGGCGATCGGCACGCATCGCGACGGCGAGTGGATCCAGATCAACACGAACGTGCTGCAGATCGAGAACGAGTTCTACTCGACGATCCGGCCGAAGCGCGTCACGTATTCGGGCGAGCGGCCGCTGCATGCGCTCGCGTCGCGCGGCGTGCAGTACATCGAAGTGCGCTGCCTCGACATCGATCCGTTCGAGCCGACCGGCATCGCGCTGGAGACCGCGCGCTTCATCGACGCATTCCTGCTCGCGTGCGCGCTCGACGAGAGCCCCGCGCTCGACTGCGACGCGTACAAGGAAGCGAACGCGAACTTCGGCAGCGTGACGATGGACGGGCGCAAGCCCGGGCTGACGCTGACGCGCGACGGCCAGCCGGTCACGCTGCAGGCGTGGGCGGACGACCTGATGGCCGATATCGAAACCATCGGGCGCCGTCTCGACGAGATCCGCGGTGGCGACGAGCATGCGCGTGCGATTGCCGCGCAGCGCGAGAAGCTCGCCGATCCGGAGCGCACGCCGTCGGCGCGCGTGCTGCGCACGATGCGCGAGAACGGGCAGTCGTTCCTCGCGTTCGCGTGCGCGCACAGCGAAGCGCATGCCGCGCATTTCCGCGCGAACCCGCCGTCGGCGGAGACGATGCGCGCCGAGCAGGCGCTCGCCGCGAAGTCGCTGGCCGAGCAGGCCGAGCTGGAAACGAAGGAGGCCGGATCGTTCGACGCGTTCGTCGCGGCCTATCGTGCGTATACGCTGAACCGCTTCAGCGTTTGACGGCCGCGGCCCGCTGCGCGTCGCGCGGCGGGCGGGCCGGTTGCGCAGTCACGCGCCCGGCCCGGTTTCGTCCGCTTCAGTGATGCGCGTACGTGTCGCGATCGACCACGTGCGGCAGTGCCGGTTTCCCCGATTCCACATTCGCATGGCCGTTGCTGCCGTAGCCGGCCGCGTCGCCGCGCGCCTGCGCGGCGCGCTGCATGACCGCCTGCATGTTTTGCGGAAAGTCCGGGCTGCTGGCGAGACTCGGCCGGTAGCCGGCGGCCTGCAGTTCCGCGAGTTCCTGGCGAACTTGCGCGCGGGTCAGCGTCGACGCGGCCTGGGCCTGGGCGGCGACAGCCGAGCCGATCAGCAGGAATGCGCACGCCGCAAGTTTCATGGTTTTCATCGTGTTTGCTCCGTGAGGTATCCGGCGCCGCGCCCTTCGTCGGCGCGGGCGGAATCGATGCAGCCAGTCTAGGCTTCGGACGCCAAACGAAACACCCCGCGTGCCGTCAGTCACCTTTGTCGCCTGAGCAACATTGCGCCGGCGGCATGCTGGCGTGCGTGTCAGTGCGGCGCCAGCCGCCGTTCAGCGTGCGGCGGATTCCGTGTGTCGACGCCGCGCGCATCGGGCTTGCCCTCCTTGTGCAAGCGCGATGCGCCTCCTAACCTTTTTTAAGCGACCGATCGGTCGGCGCTGCGGCATGGTTGCATGCGCAAGCGTCGGGCGATCTTCGCCGTCGTGGAACGCACGTTTGATACGGGACAGGAGCAAGCGCTAAAGCGCCAACTCCTGTCGACCGCGAAGCATGGGACAGGAGCAAGCGCTAAAGCGCCAACTCCTGTCGACCGCGAAGCATGGGACAGGAGCAAGCGCTAAAGCGCTAACTCCTATCGACCGCGAAGCATGGGACAGGAGTAACCGCTAAAGCGCTCACTCCTGTCGACACGGAGACACGAGACACGATGAATCCCACCGCAACCCTGCCGCCCGGCATCCTGTTCGCGCAGCCGTTGACGCCCGTCGCCAACTCGCTGTTCCTGTCGTTCCTCGTCGCGGTGATTCCGATCGCGGTCGCGCTGATCGCGCTCGGCGTGCTGCGCCGGCCGGCATGGCAGGCGTCGCTCGCCGGCCTCGTCACCGGCCTCGCGGTCGCGATCGGCGCGTGGGGCATGCCGGCCGGCCTCGCGTTCAACGCGGTCGGCGCCGGCATGGCGCTCGCGGTCGTGCCGGTGATGTGGATCGTGTTCAACGCCTTGCTGCTGTACAACATCGCGGTGAAGTCGGGCCGCTTCGACCAGTTCCGGCAGTGGATGCTCGACCACCTGCCCGACGACCGCCGCCTCGTGCTGCTCGTCGTCGCGTTCTCTTTCGGCTGCCTGCTCGAAGGGATCTCCGGGTTTGGCACGCCGGTCGCGATCACCAGCGCACTCTTGATCGCGCTCGGCTTCCCCGCGCTCGAAGCGCTCACCTACACGCTGCTGTTCAACACGGCGCCAGTCGCGTTCGGCGCGCTCGGCGTGCCGATCACCGTGCTCGGCGCGGTCACGTCGCTGCCGCCCGCGACGCTCGGCGCGATGGTCGGCCGGCAACTGCCGTTCTTCGCGCTGCTGCTGCCGTTCTACGTGGTCGGCGCGTACGGCGGCCTGCGCTCGATCTCGAAACTGTGGCCCGCGCTGCTCGTGTCGGGCGCGAGCTTCGCGATCGCGCAGTTCGTCACGTCGAATTTCCTCGGCTACCAACTCACCGACGTGCTGTCGTCGCTCACGTCGCTGATCGTCACGATCGGCTTCCTGCAGGTGTGGAAGCCGCAGCCCGATCCGCAATACGCGCTCGCGCGCAGCGTGCCCGCCACGGCCGGCGCCGCGCGCGCGGGCTTCGGCGGCTGGCTGCCGTGGATCGTCGTGTCGGTGGTCGTGATCGTCTGGGTGCACGCGAACATCGCGGCGATCGGCGACGTGAAGATCAAGTGGCCGGGCCTGCACAACGCGGTCTTCGTTTCGCTGTACCACAAGCCGTATGCGGCGATCTGGGACTTCCAGCCGCTCGGCACCGGCACCGCGATCCTCCTGTCGGCGATCATCACGGCCGTGCTGACGCGCACCGGCGCCGGCGCGTTCCTCGAATGCGTGGTCAAGACGTGGCGGCAGACGTGGATCGCGATCATCACGGTGATGATGATCGTCGGGCTTGCGTACCTGCTGAACTACTCGGGAATCAGCTACACGCTCGGCACCGGTGTCGCGTCGACCGGTGCGCTGTTCCCGCTCGTGTCGGCGTCGCTCGGCTGGATCGCGGTGTTCCTGTCCGGCAGCGACACGTCCGGCAACGCGCTGTTCGGCAACCTGCAGGTGGTCGCCGCGCGGCAACTCGGCCTCGATCCGGTACTGATGGCCGCGACCAACTCGTCGGGTGGCGTGATGGGCAAGATGATCTCGCCGCAGAACATCGCGACGGGCGTCTCGACGACCGACCTGAAGGGGCAGGAAGGCATCGTGTTCGCGCGCACCTTCTGGCACAGCGTGATCCTCACACTGCTGCTCGGCGTGCTCGTGTTCCTGCAGCAGCACGTGCTGACGTGGATGATCCCCGCGCTGCCGAAGTGACGCGCGGCGGGAAGCGGCAAGGAAGGCACGAGGAGCGCAACGACGGAAGGCGCGGGAACAACGCAGGAACAACGCAGGAACAACGCGGGAAACGCGCCCGGAAAAGCGCCGGGAAGCGCGAAGGGAAAAACGCGAAGCCGACGAACGCGCGGCGGCTCAGCGCGCGTTCACCGGCCGCGTCGCGTGCGTTGCGTCGCGGGTCGCGGTCTGCGCCGGTACGATGCACGCGAGGAACGCATCGATCGCCGGGCTTTGGCGGCGCGCCTTCAGGTAGTACACGTATTCGTCGATCGTCGTGTCGATGCCGCGCAGCGCGACGACGCGCAGGTCCGGGTGACGCTCGGCCTCGCCGCGCGGAAACAGGCTTCCGCCCACGCCATGCAGGATCGCCTCGCGGATCGCTTCGCGGCTGCCGATCTCGGCGACCGACGTGGCCGCGACCCCGGCCGCCGCGAGGATCGTCTCCGTGCAGCGACGCGTGACCGACCCTTCCTCGCGAATCAGGAGCCGCACGTCGGCGAGCTGCGCGGCGTCGATCGCGTCGAAGCGTGCGAGCGGATGGTCGCGATGCACGACGAGCACGAGCGGATCGGTCGAGATCACCTTGCGTTCGAGGCCGTCCGCGTCATTGCGCTGCGACGACACCGCGAGGTCGATGCGGAATTCGTGCAGCGCCTGCAGGATTTCCTCGGAATTGCCGATCCGGCACGTGAGCGCGATCGACGGATGCGCGTGCGAGAAGCGGCCGACCGCGTCCATGATGTAGTACGGCCCGGTCGCGCCGATCCGCAGATGGCCTTCGAACAGGCCGCCGACGTTGCGCAGCATGATGTCGGCCTGCGCCTCGAGCGCGATCATCTTCTCGACGAGCGGCAGCAGCTCGATGCCGGTCTCGGTGACCTCGAGCTTGCGGCCGCTGCGATAGAACAGCTCGACGCCGTACAACTGCTCGACCTGCCGGATCTGCGCGGCGATCGTCGGCTGGCTCACGCCCAGGTGGCGCGCGGCGCGCGTGATGCTGCCCTGCCGGACGGTCGCGTGGAACGCCTTCAGCTGATCGAACACGACTCGGCTTCTCCCCCCTCTTCATCGCGCGTCAGCGTAGCGCATGCGTGTGTCGGCCACGTGAAAGGTGCGTCGTGCGCCGCTTCGAAAAAAAGCTGGGGGTGACCGCAAGAAACCTGCTGGAACCGGTCACGGCCGGGACATGCCGGTGCGGAGTAATAGCGGCAACGCACCGACCGCCGGCCCCGCTCGACCGGCGCCACCCTTACCGACCCACAGGATCCTCCTCATGTCCGCCACCAATCGACGCGATTTCCTGCGCCTCGCCGCCCAGTCGGCCGGCGCGATGGCCGCCTACGCCGGCTTCCCGCCGGCGATCCGCAAGGCGCTCGCGATGCCGGCCGCCTATCGCACCGGCACGATCCGCGACGTCGAACACGTCGTGATCTTCATGCAGGAAAACCGCTCGTTCGACCATTACTTCGGCGGGCTGCGCGGCGTGCGCGGCTTCAACGACCCGCGCCCGCACCTGCTGCCGAGCGGCGCGCCGGTGTGGCAGCAGCCGCCGGCGTCGGTGTTCACGAAGAACTACCACTCGCGCGGGCTCGACCCGTCCGCGCCGTACGTGCTGCCGTTCTACCTCGACCCGAAGCAGACGACCGAATTCCAGCCGGGCACCAACCACGGCTGGAGCAGCGGCCACCTGTCCTGGAACAACGGCCAGTGGGACCAGTGGGTGAACCAGAAGCAGGACGTGCTGACGATGGGCTACCTGAAGCGCCAGGACCTCACGTACCACTACGCGCTCGCCGACGCGTTCACGATCTGCGATTCGTACTTCTGCTCCGCGCACGCCGACACGGCGCCGAACCGCATCTACCTGTGGACCGGCACGATCGATTCGCGCAACGTGTACGGCACGCAGCCGAACGGCCCCGGCATCGGCGAGCGCAACAACACGAACGGCTACACGTGGACGACCTACGCGGAACGCCTCGAGAACGCGAAGATCAGCTGGAAGCTGTACCAGGGCGGCACGGGCATCCCGGGCGACCCGACGGACAACTACACCGACAACTCGCTGATGTTCTTCAAGCGCTTCCAGGTGAAGGAAGGCGCGAGCGGCCCGCTGGTCGACAAGGGCGCGTCGGACCACACGCTCGCCGAGCTGAAGGCCGACGTGCAGGCGAACCGGCTGCCGCAGGTGTCGTGGATCGTGTCGCCGTACAAGTACAGCGAACACCCGCAGGCGTCGCCGACCGACGGCGCGTTCTACATCAACATGGTGCTCGAGGCGCTGACGTCGAACCCCGAGGTGTGGGCGAAGACGGTGTTCATCCTCAATTACGACGAAAACGACGGGCTGTTCGACCACGTCGTGCCGCCGGTGCCGCCGGTCACGAGCGGCGTGGGCGGCCAGGGCATCGTGTCGTCGAACCTGCTGTCGAACCTCGGCGACGAACTGCTCGACCTGAACAAGTACCCGGGCGAGATGAGCCCGCTCGTGCCGGGTGCGGACCCGGGGGGCATCCAGCCGATCGGCCTCGGGCCGCGCGTGCCGCTGATCATCATCTCGCCGTGGACGAAGGGCGGCTGGGTCTGCTCGGAGACGTTCGACCACACGTCGGTGCTGCGTTTCCTCGAAGCGCGCTTCGGCGTGCAGGAGCCGAACATCAGCGCGTGGCGCCGCTCGGTCTGCGGCGACCTCACGTCGGCATTCGATTTCTCCGCGCGACCCGATACGCGCACGGTGAGCTTCACGGTGCCGCAGCACATCCAGACGGCCGGCCAGGCGTACCAGGTGCCCGCGCAGCAGTCGATGCCGGCGCAGGAGCCCGGCACGCGTCCGGCGCGGGCGCTGCCGTACGAGCTGTTCGTGCATGCCCGCGTGAACGGCCGCGACGACAGCGTGTCGCTCGATTTCGCGAATTCGGGTGACGCGGGCGCCGCATTCTACGTGTACGACCGCCGCAATCCGGCGACGCCGCCGCGCCGTTACGCGGTGTCCTCGCACGACCGCTTCGCCGATACCTGGAGCACGTCGGCCGCGCGCGGCGACTACCATCTCGCCGCCTATGGCCCGAACGGCTATCTGTGCGAATTCCAGGGCAACACGCGGCTGGCCGCGGACGGCCGCCACGCGAACCCGGAAGCGAAGATCGGCTACGACGTGCGCAACCGCCACGTGTACCTGCAGCTGCGCAACAGCGGCGGCGCGGCGTGCCGCGTGGTCGTCGACAACGCGTACAGCCATGCGCATGCACGCAGCTACACGCTGGAGCCGGGCGAGCGCATCGAGGATCACTTCGAGCTGTCGTCGAGCCACGGCTGGTACGATCTGACGATCACCGCGACCACGCTGCGCGGTGGCGACGACAAGGTCGTGCGCCGCTTCGCGGGCCACGTCGAGACGGGGCGGCCGAGCCAGAGCGACCCGGGGCCGGTGAAGCAGCCGGCCTGACGGCAGGCCCGCATCGAGCGGTTCGGCGTGCTCACGCCGGCCGCACGATGCCGCGTGCCGGTTGCATTCCGGCACGCGGAACCGGTTTTTGGAAACTGAAAACTGTTGACAATGTATCGGGCCGAGGGTATATAACGATCATTCGCCGACATGGCGCCCTCGTTTTTCTTCCGCAGCGTCGCTGCCTGCCCGACCATGACTGCCCCGAACGCGCTCAACGCCATCGAACTCCTGCAAAGCCAGTCGCTCGCGATGATTGTCCAGGACATGCTCGAGCGCGCGATCGTGTCCGGCGAATATGCGCCGGGCGAGAAGCTCAACGAAGTCGATATCGCGACCAAGCTGAACGTGTCGCGCGGCCCCGTGCGCGAAGCATTCCGCGCGCTCGAGCAGGCCGGGCTGCTGCGCAACGAGAAGAACCGCGGCGTGACGGTGCGCGTCGTGCCGCTGCGCGAGGCCGAAGAGATCTACGAAGTGCGCGCGATGCTCGACGAGTCGGTCGCGCGCGCGCTCGCGAAACGCATTTCGCCCGACACGCTGAAGGTGCTGAAGGGCATCATCCAGTCGATGAAGGATGCCGCGAAGACGCACGACGTCACGCGCTATACCGAGCTGAACGTGCAGTTCCACGACGCGATGGTGGTCGGCGTCGGCAATACGCATCTCACCGACACCTATCGCCGGCTCGTGCGCCAGCTCGGGCTGCTGCGCCAGGCCGCGATCGAGGCCGAGGAGGATGCGATCGCGGTGTCGGCGGCCGAGCACGACAAGATCGTGCAGGCGCTCGCGAGCGGCGACGAGGAGAAGGCGGTCGCACTGGTGCGCGAGCATGTCGCGCACGGCCTCGCGCGGATGCGCCGCACGCACGAGCAGGGGTTGCCTGCGGCGGGGAAGGCGGCGCGTGAGAAGGCCGGCGCGTGAGCGGGTTGCGGCGCGGGTTTCACCGCGCGTCGATGGCGACAGGGCGCTGAACCGATCGGTCAGCGCCTTTTGTTTTTTGCATCGCTGGCGCGGTTACTTGCGGTGCGTGATGTTCGTCGCGTCTGACTGGTTCAGTTTCCGCCGAAGGAGACGAGATCCGAGTCGATGGTGGTGATCGTCGGCGCGTTGATCATTTGCCGCTCCGTTTATCGAAGAGATCGTCCAGGACCCAGCCGGTGCCAGTCTCGCAGCGCACCTGTGTGTAGGCCCCTTTATTGCATGGCGCCCGCCATCACGCCTTGTCCGCCTTCCCCGCCGCGCTCGCGAACTTCGCGAGCCACGTATCGACCATCGCCGGCCTCCGGCTCTCATCCTCCGCACGCTCCTTGCGACGAATCGCATTGCGCACCACGTGCGCGCCCACATAGCGGATCGGCTCCGGCGGGAAATGGCCGAGCGGGCCGCGCACGATCGGGCTGCGCGTCCACGCGTTGTCGAGCCCGAGCACCAGCGACGACAGGATCTGCCCGCCCATGTAGGTCGGCCCGACGCCGTTGCCTGAATAGCCGAAGCCGTAGAACACGTTCGGCGCGCCATCGAGGCGACCGAAGAACGGGAAGCCCGTCACCGAGCGATCCGACGGGCCGTTCCAGCTCGCGGTGACCGGCACGCCCGCGAGCGACGGAAAGAATTCGCGCAGGCTCTGCGTGAGCTGCGCCTCGTACGGCGAGCGCCGGTCGAACACCGGCGCGATGCGGCTGCGCCACGAGAACGTGTTGCCGCCCTTGCCGAGCATCAGCCGGCCGTCGGCGGTCGTGCGGTAGTAGTACACGAAGATCCGCGAATCGAGCACCGACACGCCGTCGACGAGCCCGGTCCGTTCCAGCAGTTCCGGGCATTTCTCGGTGATGACCATGTCGCTCGACACGACCGCGATCGTGCGCTCGAACTGCGGGAAGCGGCTCGCCATCCACGCGTTGATCGCGAACACCAGCTTGCCGGCGCGCACGCTGCCGGACGGCGTCCGAACGACGGCCGGCTGCCCTGGCGTGAAGTCGACGAGCGGCGTGCGCTCGTAGATCCGGATCCCCATCTCGAGCGCGACGCGGCGCAGCCCGCGCACGAGCTTGCCCGGATGCACGGTCGCGGCGATCGGCGAGTACACGCCGTCGAGATTGCGCGCGGAGCCCGAGCGGCGCGCGACCTCGGCGGCCGGCAGCGGCTCGTAGCTGTGGATACCGCACGCGGCGAGCGCGTCGAGCACCGGCGCGAGCGTGCCGACCTGCGCGCGCGACGTCGCGGTGTACAGCGTGCCGTCGAGCCGCAGTTCGGCATCGATGCGATGCGTGCGACAGAAGTCGGCGATGTGCTGGACGGCCGCCTCCGACGCCTTCACGAGCCGGATCGCCTCCGCTTCGCCGAACAGGCGCCGCAGCGTCAGGAATTTGGCTGACCACGTGAGCAGGCACCCGCCGTTGCGCCCGCTCGCGCCGGCGCCGCACAGGTCGGCCTCGAGCATCGCGATGTCGAGCGCCGGGTTCTGCTGCTTCGCCTGGATCGCGGTCCAGAGTCCCGTGAAGCCGCCGCCGACGATGCAGACGTCGGCCTCTATCGCGCCCTGCAGCGCGGGGGCGAGATCGCCGTCGTTGAACAGTGCTTGTTCGATCCAGAAGGGTCGCATCGGATGTCGTGCCGGTAAGGGTCGAGAGAATTGCCGTGCCGCACACGGCGGTAAAACGCAAAACGAAAGCGAACCCGTCGCACCGCAACGCACGGCGACCGGCCGCGCGCCGCGGTACGGCGGATGCCTCGCGTCAGGCCGCCGCTTCGGCCGACACGCGCCGCACGCCCATCGCCTTCAGCGTGTCGGCGATCGCGGCGACCGCGCCCGGAATGCCGGCCTCGCCGAAGTGGCCGATGCAGCCGACGCGGAACGTGTCGACCTCGGTCAGCTTGCCCGGATACAGAATGTAGCCGCGCTTTTTGACCTCCTGATAAAACCGCTTGAAGTCGTAGTTCGGATCGTCTGGCGCATGGAACGTGACGATGATCGGCGCCTGGATCGCGGAATCGAGGAACGGCCGGAACCCGAGCGCGCGCATTCCGTCGATCAGCGCGCGCGTGTTGCGCTGGTAGCGGCCACCTCGTGCGGCGAGCCCGCCTTCGTCGACGTATTGCGCGACGGCCGCATCGAGCGCCGCAACCACGTGCGTGGGCGGCGTGAAGCGCCATTGCGTCGTGCGCTGCATGTAGACCCACTGGTCGTACAGGTCCATCGCGAGCGAATGGCTGTTGCCTTCGCAGCGTTCGAGCGCGGTGCGCTTCGCGATCACGAAGCCGAGCCCCGGCACGCCTTCGAGACACTTGCCGGACGCGGCGATCACCGCGTCGAACGGCGTCGTGCGCGCATCGATGTCGATCGCGCCGAACGAGCTCATCGCGTCGACGATCAGCCCGCGGCCGTGTTTCGCGACGACCTGCGCGACTTCGTGCAGCGGGTTCAGCACGCCGGCGCCGGTTTCGCAGTGCACGAGCGCGACGTGCGTGATGGTCGGATCGCCGGCGAGCGCGCGCTCGACGTCGGCCGGATCGACGCGGCGGTCCTCGCTGTAGTCGATCGTCGTGAGCTTGCGGCCGAGCACGCGGCAGATCTTCGCGAGGCGCTGGCAGTACGCGCCGTTGTTCGGCACCAGCACGTGGCCGTCGCGCGGCACGAGCGTGCCGATCGCCGCCTCGACCGAGAACGTGCCGCTACCCTGCAGCGGCACGCATTCGTGCGTGCCTTCGCCGTGCACGATCTGCAGCAGCCGTTCGCGCAGCCGCGCGGTGATCGCGTTGAAGTCGCTGTCCCACGAACCCCAGTCGCGCAGCATCGCGTCGCGCGTGCGCTCCGAGGTCGTCAGGGGGCCGGGGGTGAGCAGGATGGGCTGGGTGGCGAGCGTCATGGTGTCTCCTTGGTGAAGTCGGGACGTCACGTGAATGCGGCGAACGGATCAGCGGCGATGCGGGGTGCGCCAGGCCTGCGTGCGGCGCAACAGGCGGTGCGAGATGCAGGCGAACAGCACGCACGCGAACGACGAGGTCGCGAGTACGAGCGTCGCCATCGCGGCGGCCGGGCCCATCTGGCCCGCGTCGTCGAGGTTCAGGATCGCGACGGAGGCGGGCTGCGTGTCCGGCGAGTACAGGAACGCGACGGCGGAGACCGTCGTCATCCCGTTGACGAACAGGTAGCGCGCGATCAGCAGGATCGCGGGCAGGCACACGGGCACGGTCACGCGCAGGAAGGTCCTGTAGAACGGCACCTTCAGCGACGCGGACACGGCCTCGAACTCGCTGTCGATCTGCCGCAGCGCGGTGACGGCGGTCAGGTGGCTCGACGCGTAGTAGTGGACGACCGTGACGATCGCGAGCAGCCACAGCGACCCGTACAGCCCGTTGAGCGGATTGCCCGGTGCGTTGAACAGGAAGATGTAGCTGATGCCGAGCACGAGGCCCGGCACGCCCATCGGCAGGATCGCGCACAGGCTGATGAAGCCGCGCAGCCAGCGTGCGCCGCGGGTCTTCTCGATCAGGTAGGCGCCGCCGAACACGACGATCGTGCCGCCGAGCGCGACGGTCGCGGCCATCCGCAAGCTGTTCTTGTACGCGTCGAAGATGCCGGCGCCGATCAGTCCCATCTCGTAGTGCTGCAGCCCGACGCTCATCTGGTACGGCCAGAACTTCACGAACGACGCGAACACCGAGATGCCGACCACCGCGATGAAGAACGCGCACACCAATGCGCAGTACGCGAGCATCGCGGCGTCGAAGCCGCGTGACGGCTTCGGCTGGTACGGCGTCGAGCGCGCGCCGAGCTGCGACTGCTGGCGGCGGCGGATGAAGAAGTCGACACCGAACGCGACCAGCGCCGGGCACAGCAGCATCAGGCTCACGACCGCGCTGCGGTTGAAGTCCTGCAGCCCGATGATCAGCTTGTAGATGTCGGTCGACAGCACGTTGTACGAGCCGCCGATCACGACCGGCACGCCGAAGTCGTTGATGCACATCGTGAAGGCCACCATCGTCGCGCTGATCAGCCCGTACTTCGCGCCCGGCAGCGTGATCGTGAAGAACTTGCGCACGCGGCTCGTGCCCATCGCGTCGGCGGCTTCGTAGAGCCGGCCGTCCGCGAGCGACAGCGCGGTGACGAGGATCATCAGCACGTGCGGAAACGATGCGTACACCATGCTCAGCACGATCCCCGGCAGTCCGTAGATCGAGTGGCCGTGCAGCAGCGGCTTGAGCAGCCCCGCGTTGCCGAACCAGTAGATGAACGACACGGCGGACAGCAGCGTCGGCGCGAGCAGCGGCAGTAGCGCGATCGTGCGTGCTGCGTTCTTCAGCGGCATGCACGAGCGTGTCAGCGCATACGCGAACGTGAACGCCATCGGCACGACGATCATCGTGACGAGCGCGCCGACCGTCAGCGAATGAAGCATCGAGCGCAGCACGCCGCTGTCCTCGAGATACTCGACGAAGTTGTGTGCGCCGACGAAGCGGCCGTCCGTATCGACGAAGCATTTCTGCACGACGAGCGCGAGCGGCAGCAGCAGGAACAGCGACATCAGCGCGGCCATCGCGACGAGCGCGAGCTGTGCGAGGCGGTCGTGCCAGTGCGTGAGCTGCCGCACGTCGGCGGAGGCGGCCGTGCCGCGGCGGCGTTCGGTGAGGACGGCGCTCATTGCAGTCGCTCCTTCGCGCTCGGGAACACGCGGACATGCTCGCGATCGAGCGCGAGGTCGATGCGCGCGCCGGCCTGCACGCCGGTGCGGTCGACGTCGTGATACGACAGGTCGGCGACGATTTCCTGGCCGTCGAGCCCGTCGATCCGGAAGCTCACGCGACAGAACGCGCCGAGGAACTCGAGCTTCTCGACGCGGCCGGCCAGCACGTTGTCGGCCGTCTCGCCCGGAATGCGGATGCGCAGATCCTCGGGCCGCACGTAAACCGACACGGCCGCGCCCTGGGCCGGCCGGTTCGCGCCATGCCGGCAGTCGAAGCCGACGCCGCCCGCACGCAGCGTGCCGTCCTGCGCGACTTCGGCGGGGATCGTGTTGACGCGGCCGATGAAGTCCGCGACGAACGGCGACGCGGGCTGGCGGTAGATTTCGAGCGGCGTGCCGATCTGCTCGATCACGCCGTGATTCATCACGACGATGCGGTCGGCCATCGACAGCGCCTCCTCCTGGTCGTGCGTGACCATGATCGTCGTCACGCCGAGCCGCTGCTGCAGCGCGCGGATCTCCTGGCGCAGCCGCACGCGCACGCGCGCATCGAGCGCCGACAGCGGCTCGTCGAGCAGCAGCAGGCCGGGCGACGTCGCGAGCGCGCGCGCGAGTGCGATGCGCTGCTGCTGGCCGCCGGACAGCTGGCCGGGATGCTTGCGATGGCTGTCGGGCAGGCCGACCAGCGCGAGCAGCGTATGCACGCGCTCGTGGATCGCGTCGCGCTTCATCCGGCGGTTCACGAGCCCGTACGCGACGTTGTCGAAGACGGTGAGGTTCGGAAACAGCGCGTACGACTGGAACACGATCCCGTAGTCGCGCAGTTGCGGCGGCAGCCGCGAGATGTCGCGGCCGTCCTGCATGATGTGGCCGGCGCTTTGCGCCTCGAGCCCCGCGATGATCCGCAGCAGCGTGGTTTTCCCGCAGCCGGACGGCCCCAGGAAGCAGATCATCTCGCCCTTCATCACGCTCAGGTTGATGTCGGTGAGGACCTGTGTGTCGTTGTACCGCTTTTCGATGCGTTCTACGCTCAGATAGGGTGCCATGCACGCCTCCACGCTGCGGGCGGCCCGAATGCGGGCCGGATACGACGATCGGAAGGGAGGCGGGGCGGCGCGTGTCGCGGCCCCGCTGCCTGGTGCGGCGTTATCGCCGCGTCATTGCTGCGCTTTCGCCCCGTAGCGCTTCTGCCAGGTATCGAGGATCGACTGACGGTTCTTCGCCGACCACACGAAGTCGTTCTTCACGAGCAGGTCCGCGTAGTTGTCGGGGATGCCGGCCAGCTTGCGCGCGACGCCCGGGTACGCGACGATCGCCCACCAGCGCGCGGTGATCTCGTTCGCGTCCTTGCTCGCCATGAAGTCCGCGAGCTTCTTCGCGGCGTCGGGCTGCCTGGTCGTCTTCATGATCGCGGTGCCTTCCATGTCCCAGCCGAGCCCTTCCTTCGGGAACACGAGATCGATCGGCGCGCCCTGCGCCTGCAGTTCATGACCGCGGAACTCGAACGAGATGCCGATCGGGAATTCGCCGGTGCCGGCGAGCGTGCACGGCTTCGAGCCCGAATGCACGTACTGCGCGACGTTCTTGTCGAGTGCGTCCATGAATTTCCAGCCGCGATCGTCGCCGAAGGTCTGCAGCCAAGCGGTGACGTCGAGATAGCCGGTGCCCGACGACACCGGGCTCGGCATCACGATCGCGCCTTTGTAGACCGGCTTCGTCAGGTCTTCCCACGACGTCGGCTTCGGGATGTTCTTCGCCTGCGCGGCGACGCGGTTGTAGCAGATCGTCGCGCCCCACACGTCCATGCCGACCCAGTGCGGCGGCGTGTTCGCGTCGCTGTACTTGCGCGTGAGCTGGTCGAAGCCCTTCGGCGCATACGGCATCAGCATCCCCTGCAGGTCGAGCAGCGTGAGGCTCGATGCGGCGAGGCCGAGGATGACGTCCGCGCGCGGGTTGTTCTTCTCCGCGAGCAGCTTCGCGGTGACCGAGCCGGTCGAGTCGCGCACCCAGCGGATCTCGATGTCGGGGTTCGCTTTCTCGAAGGCGTCCTTGTAGGGCTTCATCGCCTCGTCCTCCAGCGCGGTGTAGACGAGCAGCGACGTCTTCGCATGCGCCGCCTGCGCGGCGCCGAGCGCGACCGCGGCGGCCAGCGCGACGCGCGCCGCGCCCGTCGCCCATGCATTGAAACGCTTCTGTACCGGCACTTCGTTCATCTTCAGACCCCTTGACCGTGGCGCCGCGGGATGCGGCGGATGAGTGGAGACCAGCCCTCTTCGTACTGCCTCGTGTTTCCGTCTTTTGCTTTCTGTTCTCTGCATGTTGTTGACAATCTACAAATCATCAATTTTAATGTCAAGCATGGAAAACACCTCCTCGGCGCGGCGCGGGCGCCGACAGCTCAACCCCTTCGAACCGAAAGGACTGAACGTCATGACTGAAACGCCTGTATCCGTGGAAGTGAACGGCCGCCGCTACAACTGGATGCGCCGCCCCGTGGTGGTGGTCTGCGTCGACGGCTGCGCCTACGAGTATCTCGAGATGGCGGCCGAGGCCGGCGTCGCGCCGTTCCTGCGCACGCTGCTGAAGCCGGGCACGGCGCTCAAGGGCGAGTGCGTGGTGCCGAGCTTCACGAACCCGAACAACCTGTCGATTGTTACCGGCGTGCCGCCGGCGATCCACGGGATAAGCGGCAACTACTTCTACGATCGCGACACCGGCGCCGAGGTGCTGATGAACGATCCGAAGTACCTGGTCGCGCCCACCGTGCTCGCGACCTTCGCGGAACAGGGCGCGCGCGTCGCGGTCGTCACCGCGAAGGACAAGCTGCGCCGCCTGCTCGGCAAGGGGCTCAAGGGCATCTGCTTCTCGTCGGAGAAGGCCGACGAGGCGAGCCTCGAGGAAAACGGCATCGACAACGTGCTCGAGCTGGTCGGCAAGCCGGTGCCGAGCGTGTACAGCGCGGACCTGTCGGAGTTCGTGTTCGCGGCCGGCGTGCGCCTGCTCGAGACGCGCCCGATCGACCTGATGTACCTGTCGACGACCGACTACGTGCAGCACAAGTGCGCGCCCGGCACCGACGGCGCGAACGCGTTCTACCAGATGATGGACGCGTACCTGAAGCGGCTCGACGAACTCGGCGCGATCGTCGCGATCACGGCCGACCACGGGATGAACGCGAAGCACGACGGCGAGACCGGCGAGCCGAACGTGATCTATCTGCAGGAGCTGTTCGACGACTGGCTCGGCCACGACGCGGCGCGCGTGATCCTGCCGATCACCGATCCGTACGTCGTGCACCACGGCGCGCTCGGCTCGTTCGCGACCGTCTACGTGCCGGACGACGCCGATCCCGACGCGCTGCGCGCGCGGCTCGCCGCGGTGGACGGCATCGAGGTCGTGCTGACGGGCGCCGAAGGCTGCGCGCGCTTCGAGCTGCCGCCCGAGCGGATGGGCGACCTGATCGTGATCTCGAAGCAGGACGTCGTGCTCGGCACGCGCCGCATCAAGCACGACCTGTCGGGCCTCGACGTGCCGCTGCGCTCGCACGGCGGGATCTCCGAGCAGATCGTGCCGCTGATCTTCAGCAAGCCGGTCGCGACCGACGTCGCGGGCCGCGCGCGGCTGCGCAACTTCGACATCATCGACATCGCGCTCAACCATCTGCAGTGACGCGGACGCATCCGCCAGGAGACACTCATGAACGCCATTGCAGCATCGACGGAGGTTCGCACGGTTCATCGTGAAGCACTGCGAATCGATGGTGAAAGGATTCAGCGCGATGCGGTAATCGAAGTGCGCAACCCGTACGACGGCTCGCTCGTCGGCACCGTGCCGAAGGCGACGCTCGACGACGTGCGGCGCGCATTCGCGGTCGCGCGTGCGTACCGGCCATCGCTCACGCGCCACGAACGCGCGGCGATCCTGCGCCGCGCGGCCGACATCGTGCGTGCGCGCACCGCCGGGATCGCGGCGCTGATCACGGCCGAGGCCGGCTTGTGCATCAAGGATTCGACGTATGAAGCCGGGCGCGTGGCCGACGTGCTCACGTTCGGCGCGGGCGAAGTGCTGAAGGACGACGGACAGATCTTCTCGTGCGATCTGACGCCGCACGGCAAGAAGCGCCGCGTGTACACGCAGCGCGAACCGCTGCTCGGCGTGATTTCCGCGATCACGCCGTTCAACCATCCGATGAACCAGGTCGCGCACAAGGTCGTGCCGTCGGTCGCGACCAACAACCGGATCGTCGTGAAGCCGTCGGAGAAGGTGCCGCTGTCGTGCTACCTGTTCGCGGACATCCTGTATGAAGCCGGCCTGCCGCCGCAGATGCTGCAGGTGATCACCGGCGACCCGAAGGAGATCGCCGACGAGCTGATCACGAATCCGGCGATCGACCTGATCACGTTCACCGGCGGCGTGTCGATCGGCAAGTCGATCGCGTCGCGGATGGGCTACCGGCGCGCGGTGCTGGAACTCGGCGGCAACGATCCGATCATCGTGATGGAGGACGCCGATCTCGACGAAGCGAGCACACTGGCGGTGTCGGGTTCGTACAAGAACTCGGGGCAGCGCTGCACCGCGATCAAGCGGATGCTCGTGCACGAGGCGGTGGCCGATCGCTTCACCGAGCTGGTCGTCGAGAAAACCCGCGCGTGGGCCTACGGGAACCCGGCCGATCCGTCGGTCGACATGGGCACCGTGATCGACGAAGCGGCCGCGAAGTTCTGCGAGCAGCAGGTGAACGACGCGATTGCGCGCGGTGCGCGGCTTCTGGTCGGCAACGTGCGCGACGGCGCGCTGTATTCGCCGACGGTCGTCGATCGCGTGACGCCCGACATGCCGCTCGTGAAGTACGAGACATTCGGGCCCGTGTCGCCGATCATGCGTTTTCGTGACATCGACGAGGCGATCCGGATGTCGAACAGCACCGACTATGCGTTGTCGTCGTCGGTCTGCACGAACCGCTTCGACAGCATCACGCGCTTCATCACGGAGCTGGAAGTCGGCAGCGTGAACGTGCGCGAGGTGCCGGGCTACCGGCTCGAGCTGACGCCGTTCGGCGGCGTGAAGGATTCGGGCCTCGGCTACAAGGAAGGCGTGCAGGAGGCGATGAAGAGCTTCACGAACACGAAGACCTACTCGCTGCCGTGGTAAGCGGTGTGTGATGCACACGCGCCGGCTCGAAGGCCGGCGCGCGCAATTTCCCCATGACGGGAGGCGGCCGCGACAGCCGCCAGGCGACGGTCAATCGTCGTCGTGATGGTGATGACGCCAGCCGCGATGCCAGCCGTTGTCGTGCCGGTAGTAGCGGTAACGGTATTCGCCATAGTACGGGCCGTAATAGACCGGCGCCGGCTCGTACACGACGGGCGGCGGCGGCGCGTAGTAGACAGGCGGCGGCGCCTCGATCACGGGCCCCGGCACGCCGAAATACACGCCGACGTCGGCACGCGCGAACGCACTTGCCGACAGGCAGGCGGCCGCGATGCCGACGGCACTGGACAACAGGATGCGTCTCATTTGCCGTTCACTCCGTCCGCGGGGACCAGGCCCGCGAGCAATCGTTTTACCTGCCTTCATGGTACGTAGCGCATGCCCAATGGGTGATACCGCAGTGTCGCTTCTGTAACCGCAGGTAACGATTCGTCAGACGATCGCCGCGCTGCATCGCGTGGGATTTCGTCTGCGGAATGGGCGCGGCTCGCCGGCGCGTTATTCGACGCGCTCATATCGTTAGCGGATTTGCGTTTTTGCCGGATATCGGCGCGTCGGTAGAATTCGCGGACCTCTCGCGCGGCCGTTCGGGCCGGCGGGTCCACTCCCTTCTATCGTTCGGGGTCCGCACCATGAAATTCCTTCGCTCCATCCTGGTCGTCGCATTGCTGCAGGCCACTGCCGTCACGAGCGCGCTGGCGGCCGACGATCTCGCGCAGATCAAGTCGGCCGGTGTGTTCCGGGTCGGCACCGAAGGCACGTACGCGCCGTTCACGTATCACGATGCGTCGGGCAAGCTGACCGGCTTCGACGTCGACATCGCGAGCGCGATCGCGCAACGGCTCGGCGTGAAGGCGGAGTTCGTCGAAGGCAAGTGGGACGGGCTGATCGCGGGCCTCGACGTGAACCGCTACGACGCGGTCGTCAACGAAGTGTCGATCACCGATGCGCGCAAGGCTAAATACGATTTCTCGACGCCGTACATCACGTCCCGCGCGGTGCTGATCGTGCGTGCGGACAACACGTCGATCCGCTCGTTCGACGACCTGAAGGGCAAGAAATCGGCGAACACGCTGACCAGCAATTTCGGCAAGCTCGCGGCCGCGCACGGCGCGGACGTGGTGCCCGTGCAGGGCTTCAACGAATCGATCGACCTGCTGAGCGCGGGACGCGTCGACGCGACGATCAACGATTCGCTGTCGTACCTCGATTTCCGCAAGCACAAGCCCGACGCGAAACTGAAGATCGCGGCGACCGACACGAGCGGCGCCGGCGATGCATCGGGCGTGCTGCTGCGCAAGGGCAGTCCCGCGCTGGTGGCGGCGATCGACAAGGCGCTCGCGGACCTCAAGGCCGATGGCACCTACGCGAAGATCTCGCAGAAGTACTTCGGCCGCGACGTGTCGCAGCCGTGACGCGAGGCTGACCGATGCCGCCCTGGCTGCACTTGATGGCGGAATCGCTGCGGCCCCTGCTGGTGGCGGGGCTCGTGTTCACGGTTCCGCTCACGCTCGCGTCGTTCGCGATCGGGCTGCTGCTCGCGTTCGGCGCGGCGCTCGCGCGCCTGTTCGGGCCGCGCTGGGCGCAGGCCGGCGTGCGTTTCTACATCTGGCTGTTTCGCGGCTCGCCGCTGCTCGTGCAGCTGTTCGTGATCTTCTACGGACTGCCGAACGTCGGCATCGTGCTCGATCCGCTGACCGCCGCCGTGATCGGCTTCTCGCTGAACGTCGGCGCGTACAACGCCGAGGTGATCCGCGGCGTGATCGAATCGATCCCGAAAGGGCAGTGGGAAGCCGCGTACTCGATGGCGATGACGCGCGCGCAGGCGCTGCGCCGCGCGATCCTGCCGCAGGCCGCGCGCGTCGCGCTGCCCGCGCTGTCGAATTCGTTCATCTCGCTGGTAAAGGACACGTCGCTCGCGGCCGTGCTGACGGTGCCCGAGATCTTCCAGGCCGCGCAGCGCATCGCGGCCGTCACCTACGAGCCGCTGATCCTCTATACCGAAGCCGCGCTGATCTATCTGCTGTTCAGCTCGGTGCTCTCGTCGCTGCAGCGTCGGCTCGAGCTGCGCTTCGGGCGCCATGCGCTGTTCCACGCGGAGTTGCGATGATCCGTCTCGAACGCATCGACAAGTCGTTCGGCGCGCAGCGCGTGCTGACCGGCATCGACCTCGCATTGCAGCCCGGCAGCGTGACCGCGTTGATCGGGCCGTCCGGCAGCGGCAAGAGCACGCTGCTGCGCTGCGTGAACCTGCTCGAAGTGCCGGAGGCGGGCGCGCTCACGGTCGGCGACGCCCGCATCGACTTCGCGGCGGGGCGCCGCCCGTCGCGCGATCACGTGTTCGCGGTGCGCCGTCAGACCGGCATGGTGTTCCAGAACTTCCAGTTGTTTCCGCACCTGAGCGTCGTGCAGAACGTGATGGAAGGGCTCGTGACCGTGCAGCGCTGGCCGCGCGAGCAGGCGCGCGAACGGGCGCTCGCGTTGCTGGACAAGGTCGGTATCGCCGACAAGGCCGACGCATGGCCCGCGACGTTGTCGGGCGGCCAGCAGCAGCGCGTGGCCATCGCACGCGCGCTCGCGCCGTCGCCGCAGGTGCTGCTGTGCGACGAGCCGACGTCCGCGCTCGATCCCGAATTGTCCGTCGAAGTCGTCGAAGTGCTGCGCCAGCTCGCGCGGGAAGGCACGACGATGCTGATGGCCACGCACGACCTGCGCCTGGCTGCGTCGGTCGCGCACGATGCGGTGTTTCTCGCGGATGGCCGCGTGGTCGAGGCCGGCGCGTCGCGCGAGCTGTTCGGGCGGCCGCGAGATCCGCGCACCGCGAAGTTCGTCGCGACGCTCGCGCAGGGCGTGCCGGCCTTCTGATTGGCCACGCCACGCGGCTGCGTGGGCGATCATTCCTGTCCGTGTGCGTCGAGCACCGCGGCGACGATCGCCTCGGGCGCATCCTCCTGGACCAGGTGCCCCGCGCGCGGCACGCGGATCAGCGTGCCGCCCGCGATGCGATCGGCGAGCGCCTGCCCCTGTTCGCGCGGAATCCACGCGTCGTCCTCGCCCCACACGATGCGCACCGGAAAGTCCGGCGGCGCATAACGGGCCTCGGCTTCCTCGATATAGCGCTGGCGCATCTGCGCGATCTGCCGATAGAACGCCGGCTGGCCGGCCGGCGTGAGCCACGGCGAGCGGTAGATCGACAGCACGTCGTCGCTCAACGGCCGTGCGACCGCATTGCCGATGTAGGCCGACACGAGTGCGTGATGCGCATACGCCGGCAGCCCGGTGAACGCGGCTTCGTGCTGCGCGACATGACGCACGAACGGCGAGCCTTGCGGCGCGATCGCGACGGGGTTCACGAGTGTCAGGTCCGAATACGCGATGCTGTCGAGGAAATGCGCGCGCAGCACGGTTGCGCCGCCGTAGTCGTGCGCGAGTACGCGCGGGCGTGAAAGTTTCCATTCGTCGAGCAGCGCGCCGAACAGCACGTTCTGCCGGCCGAGCGAGACGTCCGTGTCGGGCATGTCCGACTGGCCGTAGCCGAGCAGGTCGTAGAAGAACACGCGATGACGCCGTGCGAGCCACGGCGCGATGCGGCGCCACACCTGCGACGAGAACGGCGTCCCGTGCACGAGCACGAGCGGCGGCCCTTCGCCGAGCGTGCCCCATGCGATCCGGTGACCTTCAAAATTGTAGCGATTGGCGAGCTCGAGCATCGGCGCCTCCGTGCTAACCTGTTTTGGTTGTTAACAGGTTACGCCTGTTCACTCGGATGTGAAACCGATAGGTGAAAATAAATGGTTACTCGACACGAGCCTGCGCGAGCGGCGCATACATGGCGTGCGGCCGATTTCGTCGGCGGCCATCCGGCGCTCGATTTCCTGAACACGGTGGCCGACACGGGCAAGACGCGCGATGAGGACAAACTCGTCGACTGGCCGGCCGTGCGTGCCTGGGCCGGGAAGTCGGGGTTGCTGGCGGAGGCCGACCTGACGCGGTTTCTGCGTCATCCCCGGCAGGACGGCGCGGACGAACTCGTCGCGCTGCACGGTTTTCGCGAGGATGCGTATGCGGCGCTCGCGCACCTGACCGCCGGCGAAGGCGGCAGTGCCGGCGCGCGAGCGGCGGACCGGCTCGCCGAGGCGATTCGCGATGCGATCGGGCGCAGCAGATTCGACGCGGTCGACGGCCGCTTCGCGTGGCGGCCCGATGCGCGCGCCGCGTCGCGCTGGATCGACGCGGCCGCGCTCGGGTTCGAGCATCTGCTGCGCGGCGATGATTTCGCGCGCGTGCGCCAGTGCGGCCGCTGTACGTGGTTCTTCGTCGATCGCGGCCGCGGCGTCGGACGCCGCTGGTGCGACATGCGCACGTGCGGCAACCGAGCGAAGGTGGAGGCGTTCAGGGAGCGGTGAAGCCGTGGTCGCGACGTTGGCGGCCCGGTTTTTCCGCGTTCGTCATTCGGCGAGTTCGTGCGGCCGAGGCTCGGGCCACAGCGCCCCGACGACGAACAGTCCGGCGACGAGGAACGGCGCGCCGATCGCGAACAGGATGGCCGTGAGCCCCCACCGGTCCCAGAACCGGTCGATGACCGCGCGCTCGGGCGTGACGGGGTCGTACAGCACGTCGACCACCTCGCCTTCGTACAGCCCGGGGCGCGACGAGGTCGAGCCTTGCGCGAACGTGACGGGGCGGCCGCTGTCGGTCGTGAACGCGATGGTCGCCGAATAGAGCGACGTGCGCGTGCGGGACGACTGGGCGGTTTCCGCGATCTCGACGACATGGCCGGTCGAGTGCGCGTAATGGCGGGCGATCTGCCACTGGCGCAGCCCGGCGGCGCCGGCGCCGGCCAGGAAGCCGGTGCCGATCGCGATCGGAATCAGCACGATCGCGATGTTCCAGCGGCGCCGGACCGCTTTGCGGGCGGCTGGCGCAGACAGCGCGTCGGCCTGCCGGCCGCGGCGCGCGTTCACGTACAGCAGGCTACCGATCGCCAGCGATGCGACTGCAAGCAGCGCCGGCACCGCGACGGGCAACCAGCGTTGCGTGAAATCGTCGATCAGTGCGGGACGGTTCGGGTGGGCCGGATCGACCAGGACGTCCACGCTTTCGCCGATGTCGTACGCCGGGACCACCGATGCGGTATTGCCGGCGACTTCGCGGCGGCGGCCGTCGTTCGCCAAATAGGCGACGATCGGGCGGTATGCACGCATCGCGTCGCTGTCCTGCACGATGCGTACGACCGTGCCCGGCGTACGGATCAGGTCGCCGGCCGCATGGCTCGCGGTGACGGCGAGCATGGCTGCGACCACGAGCAGCGCAACGCCGAGCGCGAGTGCGACGAGCGCGTCCTTACGCGGCATGGCCGGATCCGTAGTGCGTGTCACGCGACGGACCCGGATGCGATCGGGGCAAGGGTGCGACACGATGTGCGTGCCGTTGTCGGCGTGACCATGCCCTCTGAATGGTCGCGTCTCGTTCACATGATTCCATGTCTGACGTCCCATGCTCTCTCAGTGCCGGCGGCGATACGGCGATCGCCGTCCCGGTCGTGTGATATTTTGTCGGACGATTCTAGCGGAAAGTACCTGGGCGAGGCATCAATGTGATTGCCTGTCGCGAGGAGGGGCCGAGGCCGGGCGGCGCCGGAAATGGAAAAAGGCCGGTCAGCTTGCGCTGACCGGCCTTTGGAATTCCTGGTGGGGCGTGAGTGACTCGAACACTCGACCTACGGATTAAGAGTCCGCTGCTCTACCAACTGAGCTAACGCCCCCAACAGAAGAAAGATTATGCCCGTGTATTTCGGACTTGGCAAGCCCTTTCTGCGAATTTCCTCAAAATATTTCGTGGCGGCGACGGCCGCCGTCGCCGCGGTAATGAGCCATCGCAGTTGGCGCGCTCCCGGTATGATGACGTCCACACCCGTTGCGCGGCGGTCGCGCAACGTTTTCTGGACATTCGAAGATGGACGAAAACGCAGTCCGCGAATTGCTGGATCGCCTGCTGGCCCCGTGGGTCCGCTCGCTCGGTCTGGTTCCCGTATCGATCGGCGACGACAGCGTCACGATGCGCCTGCCGTTTTCCGGCGAATTCCGTCATTCGGGCGGCGTCATCTGCGGCCAGGTGTTCACGGCCGCCGCCGACACCGCGATGGTGGTCGCGATCTCGGCCGCGCTCGGCGAGTTCCGGCCGATGACCACCGTCTCGCTGAACACGAACTTCATGCGTCCGGTGCGCAAGGGCGACGTGCTCGTCACCGCGCGCGTGCTGCGGATGGGCCGCAACCTGGTATTCGGCGAAGTCGAGCTGTTCGACGAGGACGGCAAGATGGCCGTTCACGCGACGTCGACCTACGCGCTCGTCAGCTGAGCGGCGCCATGTTCGACCAGATCGTCTTCGCGGGCGGCGGCAATCGCTGCTGGTGGCAGGCCGGCTTCTGGGACGTCGCGCAGCCGGCGCTGGGCCTGCGCCCGCGCGTGATCGCGGGGATCTCGGCCGGCGCGGCGACCGCCTGCATGCTGTATACACGCGACGCCGCGTGGGTGATGCGCTATTACGAGGAAGCGCTGCGCCACAACCGCAAGAACGCGTACTGGGGCAACCTGTTCGGCCGCGAGCCGGTGTTTCCGCATTACCGGATCTACCGTCAGGCGCTGCTCGACATCTACGGCGAGCCGTTCGCGCGGCTCGCCGACGCGCCGGAGATCCGCATCGGCGTGTCGCACGTGCCGCGCTGGCTCGGCGCGCGCAGCGCGGTCGCCGCGGGCCTCGTCGCATACAACATCGAAAAGTACCTGCGCAAGACGCTGCACCCGACGCTCGGGCGCACGCTCGGTTTCCGGCCCGAGTTCGTGCGCGCGCAGGCGTGCGCGAGTGTCGAGGAACTCGCCGACCTGATCCTGCAGTCGTCGTGCACGCCGCCGTTCACGCCGGTGCTGCGCCGCGGCGGCCGGCCGGTGCTCGACGGCGGGATGGTCGACAACGTGCCGGTCGACGCGCTCGACGCGTCGCCGGGCGACGTGCTGGTGCTCGTCACGCGGCTGTATCCGCGCCCGCAGATGTTCACGGTCGCGCACGGCGACCAGCGGCGGCTGTATGTGCAGCCGTCGAGCAAGGTGCCGATTTCGAGCTGGGATTACACGAGTCCGTCGCAGATGCGGCATGCGTACGACCTCGGACGGCGCGACGGCGAGCATTTCCTCACGCGCGTCGACGCGATGACGGGCGGCCGCGTGGCCGCCTGAAGGCGGGGAAGGCGGGAAGCCCGGCAGCAGAGCCGCGCGGCGAGCGCGGCCCGTGCCGGTCAGCACCGGTCGGAGTCCGTCAGCGCACGCGGCGCGGCGTCAGCGCTTCCGGATTGACGACGCTCGACATATCGCCCTGGTCGAACGCGAGGATGTTCTTGAACGCCGCGCTGAAATAGAGTTCGTAGCTTTCGCGCTCGACGTAGCCGATGTGCGGCGTGCAGATCACGTTTTCCATTCGCAGCAGGCTGTAGCCCTGCAGGATCGGCTCGCTCTCGAACACGTCGATCGCGACCATCCCCGGACGGTTGTGCGACAGCGCGTTGACGAGCGCGTTCTCCTCGAGCAGCTCGGCACGGCTCGTGTTGACGAGCAGCGACGTCGGCTTCATCCGCATCAGGTCTTCCTGCTTGACGATCCCGCGCGTGTCGTCGTGCATGCGCAGGTGCAGCGACAGCACGTCGCTCTGCTCGAACAGCGCTTCGCGGCTCTCGGCGGCCGTGTAGCCGTCGGCGCGCGCGGCCTCGAGCGAATGCTCGCGGCCCCAGATCAGCACGTTCATCCCGAACGCCTTGCCGTAGCCGGCCACCAGCCGGCCGATCTTGCCGTAGCCCCAGATGCCGAGCGTCTGGCCGCGCAGCACCTGGCCGAGGCCGAAGTTCGGCGGCAGCGCCGACGTCTTCAGGCCCGACTGCTGCCACGCCCCCTGCTTCAGGTTCGCGACGTATTGCGGAATGCGGCGCTGGGCGGCCATCACGAGCGCCCAGGTCAGCTCGGCGGGCGCGACCGGCGAACCCGTGCCTTCGAGCACCGCGATGCCGCGGTCGGTACACGCTTCGAGGTCGATGTGGCTCGAGATGCGGCCGGTCTGGCTGATCATGCGCAGGTTCGGCAGCTTGGCGAGCAGTTGCGACGAAATCGGCGTGCGCTCGCGAATCAGCACGAGCGCCTCGACTTCCGCCAGGCGGCTCGCGAGTTGCCCCAGGCCGCGTACCGTGTTGTTGAAGACCTTCACGTCGTGCTCGGCGAGCATCTCGAAGCAGTTCAGCTTGCGGACGGCGTCCTGGTAGTCGTCGAGGATGGCAATTTTCATGATCAGCGGGAGTCGCGCGTTGAAAGCGGCAGCGGCGGCGGCGCAGGTCGCGCACCCGTCCCGCCCGGCCGGGGCCGACATGATGCTACGTCGGCGCACGTCGTGGTGTCTTTTTAACAGGTTGTTACGCTCCGCCGCAATCGGCGCCGGCCTGAGCCGGCGCCGCTCCCCTCGGACGCGTCGGGATGCGATGTTGTGTCGCATCAGACACGTCCTTTCTGATTCGGCAGCTTACCGGAGGAGGTTCACCCAATTGTTGCTTCAATCAGAATAATTGGATCATCCATTCGCGATGAGTGAGGATTTTTGACTATTTTTATCGTCAAGGCGGCCCTTGTTGAGCAACTCTGCATCATTTCCGCTGTCGTAGGAGAATTACGCATTTGCTTCAACTTTTTGAAGTTGTAACAGCGGCAGGAGTCGTTATGGATCATTTGCAGTCGATGCGCGTGTTCGTCAAGGTTGCGGATCTCGGCAGTTTCGCGCGGGCCGCGAGTGCAATGGATATTTCCAACGCGGTCGCGACGCGTCACGTCGCCGATCTGGAAGGCCGGCTCGGCACGCGCCTGCTGAACCGCACCACGCGCAGCCTTTCGCTGACGGAGTCGGGCCAGGTCTATCTGGAGCGGGCGCGCCAGATTCTCGATGAGCTCGAGGATGTCGAGCAGATGGTCGTCGCGCGCAATCACGAGCCGGTCGGCACGTTGCGCATCGTCGCGCCGGTCGTGTTCGGCCTGCACAACCTTGCGCCCGTCCTGCAGTCGTACACCGAGAATTTCCCGAAAGTGGTGCCGGATCTGACGCTGGTCGACCGCCAGGTCGATCTCGTCGAGGAAGGTTTCGACGTCGGCATCGTCGTGACGCGCCAGATGCGCAGCGCGAGCATCGTCACGCGTCGGCTGACCACGGGCTGCATGACCGTGTGCGCGACGCCGAGCTACCTGGAAAAGCACGGCGTGCCGACCCATCCGGAGCATCTCGCCGAACACCCGGCGCTGAGCCTGCCGACCGAATACTGGGGCGACGAGCGCGTGTTCACCGGGCCGGACGGCGAAGTGCGCGTGCGCCCGACCAACGTGATCGTCGCGAACAATACCGCGATGCTGCGCCAGTTCGCGCTGCTCGGGATGGGCGTCGCGATCCTGCCCAGCTACCTGATCGGCAGCGACATCGCGCGCGGCGCGCTGGTCCGGCTGCTGCCGGATTTCCGGCTGCCGCAGGTCGAGATCAACATCGCGTATCCGAGCCGGCGCCACCTGCCCGCGAAGGTGCGCACGTTCATCGATCACCTCGTCGAATATTTCAGCCACTCGACCGACGCGATGATGGGCGAACAGTGGGCCGCACAGAGCGCGGCGCCTGCGCCGATCGGCGTCGAGATGCGTGCCGAGCCGCCCGAGTCGACCGACCCGAACCTGCAGCCGCGGCTCGCGCGTTCGCCGCGCGCGCGCGTCGCGGTGCCGTCGCCGCTGTAACGGCGCGGCGGCCGCGCATCGGCACGGCCGGCAGCAGGCACCAGGAAAAAACGCGGATCGAACGATCGATCCGCGTTTTTTTATCGCCGGTTCACCGGCGTACTGCGGGCCGGGCAGACCCCGGCGCCCGGTGCGTCAGGAGCCCGTCTTGCGCGCCGTCGTCTTGCGGGCGGCGGTCTTGCGCGCCGGTGCCGGTTTCTCGTCGGCGCCTTCCGTCACGGTTTCGGCGTCCTTCGTCGCCGATTTTGCCGTCTTCTTCGCGGCCGCGGCCTTCGGTTCCTTCTTCTCGAACTCGAAGCCGATCTTGCCGTCCGGCTGCTTCACGAGGAATGCCTTGAAGTTGCGGCCCGTGCGCGACGACTTGAAGTTCGGCAGCAGGTCCGTACGGCCGTCGGCCAGCAGTTTCGCCATCTGCTCGCGCGTGATTTCCTGCTGCAGGATCACCTTGCCCGAACGGAAGTCGCAGGTCTTCGGATTCGCGACCGAGTGTTCGCACACATAGCTCATCCCGTGCTCGAACACGCGGCCCTTGCACTTCGGGCACGCGCCGACCGGTTCCTGCGCGGAGAAGTCGGGCGCTTCGCCTTCCTCGCCGCCCTGGTCCTGGCCGAAGTCGAACTCGAGCTTGTAGTTCTTCGTTTCGTCGTCGAACGAGAGCTTCAGGATCGCCGAGAACGGACGGCCCATCTTGCTGCGGAAGCCGGACAGCGGGCCGATGGTTTTTTCCCGCAGCAGCTCCTCGACTTCCGCGATCTCGAACTGCCGGCTGCCCGGAATCTTCGAGATCGAGAACTCGCACTTCGTGCATGCGAAGCGGCGGTAGTTTTCCTTCACCTGGCCGCCGCAGTTCGGGCACGGCGTCTCGAGCGTCGCGTAATCGCCGGGGATCGTGTCGGAATCGTATTCCTTCGCGCGCTTGACGATCTGCTGCGTCATGCGGGCGATTTCCTGCATGAACGCGTCTCGCCCGAGGTTGCCGCGCTCCATCTGCGACAGCTTGTATTCCCATTCGCCAGTGAGCTCGGGCGCGGTCAGCTCCTTCACGCCGAGCCCGCGCAGCAGCGTCATCAGCTGGAATGCCTTCGCGGTCGGGATCAGCTCGCGGCCTTCGCGCACGAGATACTTCTCGCCGAGCAGGCCTTCGATGATCGCCGCGCGCGTCGCCGGCGTGCCGAGGCCCTTCGCGGCCATCGCCTCGCGCAGCTCGTCGTCCTCGACGAGCTTGCCCGCGCCTTCCATCGCGGACAGCAGTGTCGCTTCCGAGTAGCGTGCGGGCGGCTTCGTGACGAGCGCGACGGCAGCGATCTCGTCCGTCTTCACCTTCTCGTCCTTCTGCACCGGCACGAGGTTCGCGTCCGCGCCTTCGGCGTCGCGGCCGTACACCTGCAGCCAGCCCGGCTCGACGAGCACCTTGCCTTCGGTCTTGAAGTGATGGCCGGCGACTTCGGTGATCCGCGTCGTGACGCGGAACTCGGCCGCCGGGAAGAACACCGCGAGGAAGCGCTTCACGACCATGTCGTACAGCTTCTGCTCCGGCTCGGACAGCGACTTCGGCGCCTGCAGCGTCGGGATGATGGCGAAGTGGTCGCTGATCTTCGAGTTGTCGAAGATCCGCTTGTTCGGCTTCACCCAGCCCTTGTCGAGCACCTGCTTCGCATGCGGCAGGTAGTTGTGGCTCTCCTTGAGCATCTCGAGCGTGGACTGCACCGTCGAAATGTAGTCTTCCGGCAGCGCGCGCGCGTCGGTACGCGGGTACGTGAGTACCTTGTGCTTTTCATACAGCGCCTGCGCGAGGCCGAGCGTGTTCTTCGCGGAGAAGCCGAAGCGGCTGTTCGCTTCGCGCTGCAGGCTCGTCAGGTCGAACAGCAGCGGCGACAGCTGGGTCGACGGCTTCGATTCCTCGGACACCGTGCCGACCTGGTCGCGGCACGCGGCGACGATCGTTTCGGCGGCCGGCAGGCTCCAGAGGCGCGAGTCGCGCTTTTCCGGATCGAATTCGTCGCGCTTGAATTTAGGGTCGAACCACTTGCCTTCATAGAAGCCGCCCGCGCATGCGAACTCGGCCTTCACTTCCCAGTAGTCGCGCGGGATGAAGCGGCGGATTTTCTCTTCACGTTCGACGACGATCGACAAGGTTGGCGTCTGAACGCGGCCGACGGTCGTCAGGAAGAAGCCGCCGCCCTTGCTGTTGAACGCGGTCATCGCGCGCGTGCCGTTGATCCCGACCAGCCAGTCGGCTTCCGAGCGGCAGCGTGCGGCGTCGGCGAGCGGCTGCATGTCCGAGTCGGTGCGCAGGTGCGCGAAACCGTCGCGAATCGCCTGCGGCGTCATCGACTGCAGCCACAGGCGCTGGACCGGCTGCTTCGCCTTCGCGTGCTGCACGATCAGGCGGAAAATCAGCTCGCCCTCGCGCCCCGCGTCACATGCGTTGATCAGGCGATCGACGTCCTTGCGCTTCATCAGCTTGGTCAGGACTTTCAGGCGCGACTCGCTTTTTGCGATCGGATTCAGGTCGAAATGCGGGGGGATGACGGGCAGATGAGCGAAGCTCCATTTCCCGCGCTTGACCTCGTACTCTTCCGGGGCGGCGATTTCCAGCAGGTGGCCGACCGCGGACGACAGGACGAATTCGTCGCTCTCGAAGTATTCGTCATGCTTGGTAAAGCCGCCCAAAGCGCGCGCGATGTCGTTCGCGACAGAAGGCTTTTCCGCAATGATCAGAGCTTTGGACATGACAGATGTGTGTTGGTAGACCGGGTTCGCCGGCGTGGGTCCCTTTTACGACGGCTTTATAGCACACGCCGCAGCGACGGCGGCTCGGCGTGCAAAAAGCGGCTCATCATAGAGGGGGGGCGCAACGGCGGCAAGCGCGCCCGGCGCGGCGGCACGCGCAACGGCGCGAAAAGCCGCCCGGCCGGTGCGCGGTTCACGCCTCGACGTTCAGGATATTGCGCAATTTCGGTGCGTGCGGCGCGCCGGGCACGGCGCTCAAGTCGGACAGCATCCGTTCGACGATCGTCGCGTGCGGCAGCACCGTGCCGAAGAAGCGCGCGGTGTTCGCGTCCTCGATCAGGATCGTCGGGAAATTCTCGACGTCGAGATCGTCGAGCCGGTCGGCATGGGTTTCGATGTCGATCCACGCGAAGCAGGCGTCGGGATGGCTATCGGCGAGCTGGTCGAAGGCCGTCCGGTAGTCGCGGCAGGTGCCGCACCACTCGGCGCACAGGCAGGCGACCAGCAGCGTGTCGGGATCGGCGAGGCGCTCGGCGATCCGATCGGCATCGGTGTCGAGATTCAGCGCGGGCATGGAATTCCTTGGGTAGCGTCGGCGGCACGGGCCGCCCTATGCGGGGGACTGTAGCACGCCGGACGCGGGCGGAGTGGGCGCCACGTCAAGCCGCGCGAAGCGTCCGCCGGGCACGCTCGCGACGCGGCCGGCCAGTTCGAGCGCGAGCAGCGCGCGGTGCAGCGCGTCATCCGACAGGCCGCTGTGCTCCGCGAGCCACTCGTAAGTAACGGGGCCGTATCCCAATGCGACGAGCACGGATCGTTCGGCCGGGTCGTCGGGCGGTACGCCTTCGTTTCCGGCCGATGCGGTGGATGGAACGGCGGAAACCGGTTTCCCGACATACTCGCCCGCGCGTCGCCCCAGCGTGCCGGCTGTTTCGCCGTTATCGGGGCGCGTACGCGAATTCGCCGTGGCATGGGCGGTGTGCGCTGCCGGTTCGTCCAGCCCGTACTCCTCGAGCACGTCGAGCGGTGTCGCGGTGAGCTTCGCGCCGTCGCGGATCAGCGCGTGGCAGCCCTGCGCGAGCGGCGCGTGGATCGAGCCCGGCATCGCGAACACGTCGCGGCCCAGCTCGTTCGCGAGGCGTGCGGTGATCAGCGAGCCGGAGCGCGGCGCGGCTTCGACGACGAGCACGCCGAGCGCGAGCGCGGCGATCAGCCGGTTGCGCTGAGGGAAATGCGACGCCCGCGCGGGCGTGCCGAGCGGCCATTCGGACAGGATCGCGCCGCGCGCGGCAATGTCGTGCGCAAGCGTGCGGTGCCGCGCCGGATAGACGAGATCGGCGCCCGTCGCGATCACCGCGACCGTGCCGGCGCGGCCGTCGAGCCCGCCGCGATGCGCGGCGCCGTCGATGCCGAGCGCGAGGCCGGAGACGATCGCGAGCCCCGCGTCGGACAGCGCATGGGCGAAGCGCGTGGCGTCGGCGAGCCCTTGCGGCGTCGCATGGCGGCTGCCGACCACGGCGAGCCCGCGTGCGTGCAGCAGGTCGAGCCTGCCCTTTACATATAGCAGCGGCGGCGGGTCGTGCAGGTCGCGCAGCCGTGGCGGATAGACGGGATCGTTGAGCGTGACGATCGCGTTGCCCGGTGTATCGAGCCATGCCAGTGCGGCGTCGGTGCAGGCGTCGAGGTCGTCCCGCTCGCTGGCGCGCACCGCCCGCGCGGCGGCGGCGCTGCTCGCCGCGCCGATGGCCCGGTCGGACGCGGCGAGCAGCGCCGCCGGCGAGCCGAATGCGTCGAGCAACGCATGCAGCACGGCGGGTGAGATGCCCGGCGCATGCGCGAGCTGCAGCCACGCGCGCAATGCGGAAGTCGTCAGCGCTTGCGGCGACATGAGGTTCCCCTCGAACGCGGCGGCCAGCGGAGCGCGTGGCGCCATGATAAAATTTTCATCATCCGAAATACTCGACAGGGCCGCGCGCACGAGCGCCCGGCCAATTGCAGGAGGCATGACCCGCGGCATTGATATGCCGCGCGTCTGCCTCATCTTCATTGCATCCCGGCGGCGGCGCCAGCCGGCCGGATGGCCGATGCGGCACGCCGCTCCACCGAATACCGAACACCATGGCTTTGCTGAACATTCTTCATTACCCCGACAAGCGACTGCACAAGGTCGCGAAGCCCGTCGACAAGGTCGACGACCGGATCCGCAAGCTCGTCGCCGACATGGCCGAAACCATGTACGCCGCACCGGGCATCGGCCTCGCGGCGACGCAGGTCGACGTGCACGAGCGCGTGATCGTGATCGACGTCTCCGAGGAGAAGAACGAGCTGCGCGCGTTCATCAACCCCGAGATCATCTGGTCGAGCGACGTGAAACAGGTCTACGAGGAGGGCTGCCTGTCGGTGCCCGGGATCTACGACGAAGTCGAGCGTCCCGACCACGTCCGTGTACGTGCGCTCAACGAGCACGGCGAGACTTTCGAGCTCGACTGCGAGGGCCTCCTGGCCGTGTGCGTGCAGCACGAGATGGATCACCTGATGGGGCGCGTGTTCGTCGAATATCTGTCGCCGCTGAAGCAGACCCGCATCAAGACGAAGATGAAGAAACTCGAACGCGCGATGTGACGCGCGTGTGCCCAGCCCGATCCCGAACGCTGTCATGACCCATACGTTGCGCGTGATTTTTGCCGGCACGCCGGAATTCGCCGCGGCCGCACTCGCCGCGATCCACGAGGCCGGTTTTCCGGTGCCGCTCGTGCTCACCCAGCCCGATCGCCCGGCCGGGCGCGGGATGAAACTGCAGGCAAGCGCCGTGAAGCGCTATGCCGTCGAGCACGGGATGCCCGTCGCGCAGCCGCCGTCGCTGCGCCGCGCGGGCAAGTACCCGGCGGAGGCGGCCGACGCGATCGAGCTGCTGCGCGCGACCCCGCACGATGTGATGGTGGTCGCCGCATACGGCTTGCTGCTGCCGCAGGAAGTGCTCGACATTCCGCGTGCCGGCTGCATCAACATCCACGCGTCGCTGCTGCCGCGCTGGCGCGGCGCCGCGCCGATCCACCGCGCGATCGAGGCCGGTGACGCCGAGACGGGCGTCACGCTGATGCAGATGGACGTCGGCCTCGACACCGGCGCGATGATCGAGGAAGCGCGCGTCTCGATCGCGTCCGACGACACGACCGCCACGCTGCACGACCGGCTCGCCGCCGACGGCGCGCGGTTGATCGTCGATGCGCTGGTGCGGCTCGAGCGCGACGGCACGCTGCCCGCCACGCCGCAGCCGGCCGACGGCGTGACCTATGCGGAAAAGATCGGCAAGCACGAAGCGGCGCTCGACTGGCGCAAGCCGGCCGACGTGCTCGCGCGCCAGGTGCGCGCGTTCGACCCGTTCCCGGGCGGCGTCGCCACGCTCGATGGCGCGGCCATCAAGCTGTGGGCGGCCGAGCCGGTGGCGGCGCGCGGCACGACTGTCGACATGGCGCCCGGCACGATCGTCGAGGCTGCGCCGGAGGGCGTTGTCGTCGCCTGCGGCAGCGGCGCGCTGCGCGTCACGCAACTGCAGAAACCGGGCGGCAAGCGGCTGCCCGCGCGCGAATTCCTGGCCGGCTCGCCGCTCGCCGTGGGCCAGCGCTTCGCGTTGCCTGACGCGGCCTGAGCGTCATTCGACACGGCATCGCGCCCGCGCGCAATCGGCCGGATGGCCGAGTCGCGCAGCGCGGCAGGCGCGCGTAGAATTTCCCTGCGCATTCCGGTTTCGAGGTTCTCATGCTTGGCATCACCCATTTCGGCTTCTTCGTGCTCGCGGTCTTCCTGCTGAACGTCACGCCCGGCCCCGATACGGCGTACATCGTCGGCCGCAGCGTCGCGCAGGGCCGTGGCGCGGGGCTGATGTCGGCGCTCGGCATCTCGGCCGGCTGCTGTGTGCACACGCTTGCGTGCGCATTCGGCCTGACCGCGCTGCTCGCGGCGTCGGCGGCCGCGTTCACGGCGATCAAGCTGGCCGGTGCCGCTTACCTGATCTACCTCGGCGTGCGCATGATCGTCACGAAGCAGGCCGCCGCGCCGGCAGGCGCCGAGGCGGCGCAGGCCACGGCCGCGAAGCCGCTGCGCCAGTTGTTCATGCAGGGTTTCTGGACCAACGTGCTGAATCCGAAGGTCGTGCTGTTCTTCGTGTCCTTCTTCCCGCAGTTCGTGTCGGCCGACAGCCCGCACAAGGCGCTGGCGTTCCTGGCCCTCGGGTCGGTGTTCCTCGTGATGAGTACCGTCTGGAGCTGCATCGTCGCGTGGGTCGCGGGTAGCGTCACGCAGCGCTTTTCCGGCAAGCCGGGCGTCAGGAAATGGCTTGATCGCACGGTGGGCAGCGCCTTCGTCGGCCTCGGGCTGCGGCTCGCGGCGACGCAACGCTGAAATTGAATTTTTCCGGCAAGACCTTATCTAACAAATCACTTACAATTTTCCGCCGCGCACTATGATGTCGGCGGGTCCCCTGACGGATAAGGAGTGGGTATGTTCAATTGGGTCAAAACGGCGATGCTGATGGCCGCGATCACGGCCCTGTTCATCGTGATCGGCGGCATGATCGGTGGCTCGCGCGGCATGACGATCGCGCTGCTGTTCGCGCTCGGCATGAATTTCTTCTCATACTGGTTCTCCGACAAGATGGTGCTGCGCATGTACAACGCGCAGGAAGTCGACGAGAACACGGCGCCGCAGTTCTACCGGATGGTGCGCGAGCTCGCCACGCGCGCGAACCTGCCGATGCCGCGCGTCTATCTGATCAACGAGGACGCGCCGAACGCGTTCGCCACGGGCCGCAACCCCGAGCACGCGGCAGTCGCCGCGACGACGGGCATCCTGCGCGTGCTGTCCGAGCGCGAGATGCGCGGGGTGATGGCGCACGAGCTCGCGCACGTGAAGCACCGCGACATCCTGATCTCGACGATCACCGCGACGATGGCGGGCGCGATTTCGGCGCTGGCCAACTTCGCGATGTTCTTCGGCGGCCGCGACGAAAACGGCCGTCCGGCCAACCCGATCGCGGGGATTGCGGTCGCGCTGCTCGCGCCGATCGCCGGTGCGCTGATCCAGATGGCGATCTCGCGGGCGCGCGAGTTCGAGGCCGACCGCGGCGGCGCGCAGATCTCCGGCGATCCGCAGTCGCTCGCCACCGCGCTCGACAAGATCCATCGCTATGCGGCCGGCATCCCGTTCCAGGCGGCCGAAGCGCATCCGGCCACCGCGCAGATGATGATCATGAACCCGCTGCACGGCGGCGGCCTGCAGAACCTGTTCTCCACGCACCCGGCGACCGAGGAGCGCATCGCGCGCCTGATGGAGATGGCCCGTACCGGCCGCTTCGATTGATCCCCGGCGCATCGCGCGGCCATTGCCGCGCGGGGGCGCCATGCCACCCCGCACGCTTCGCGCTGCGGGGTTTTTCATTTCTGCGCGCCGTAAAGGGGCCAAAGGGTTCGCGCGGTCGCACGCTACAATGCGCGGTTTGGAATCGCGCGCGGCCTCGGGGCCGTTGCGATCCCGCCGTTTGCCGCCTGTGTTTGCCGTGCCTGCTTGCCGCGCTTGATTGCCGATTCCGTTCCGATGACACGAACCCGTTCCTCCGCCCCGTCTTCCTCCGGCCGCCCGGCGCGCCCGTCCGCGCTGCATCTCGCGCCCGATTCGCTGGGCTTCGCGCTCGACGCGGCCGCGCAGGCAGTCGATGCGGTGCGGCGCGGCACCGCGCTGCCGGCGGCACTGGCCGCGGTGTTCGCGCAGATGCCGGCCGGCACGCAGGCGCTTGCGCGTGGCGCGACGCAGGACGTTGCATACCGGACGATGCGTCGTCTCGGGAGCGCCGATTGGCTGATCGGCCGGCTCGTCAGCAAAGCGCCGCCCGCGCATGTGCATGCGGTGCTCGCCGGCGCATTCGCGCTGCTGCTCGATCCGGAGGAAACGGCTGCATATCCGGCGTTCACGATCGTCGACCAGGCCGTGACTGTAATCGGCGCGCGACGCGAATACGCGTTCGCGAAGGGGCTGGTCAACGCGGTGCTGCGGCGTTTCCTGCGCGAGCGCGACGTGCTCGTCGCGGCGCTGCAGGACGATCCGGTCGCGCGCTGGAATTACCGCACCTGGTGGGTCGACGCGGTGAAGCGCGCATGGCCCGACGCATGGCAGGCGATCCTCGCGGCCGGCGAGCGCCAGGGGCCGCTGACGCTGCGTGTGAACGCGCGCCGCGCGAGCGTCGACGCGTATCTCGACACGCTGCGTGCGAGCGGGATCGACGCGACCGCGATCGGCCGTCACGCGGTGCGGCTCGCGTCGGCGCTGCCGGTCGATCGCATTCCGGGCTTCGCCGATGGGGTCGTGTCGGTGCAGGACGCCGGCGCGCAGCTCGCGGCCGAATGGCTCGGTGCGCGCGACGGCATGCGCGTGCTCGACGCGTGCGCGGCACCGGGCGGCAAGACCGGGCATATCCTCGAACTGGCCGACGCGGAAGTCGTTGCGCTCGAAAGCGACGCGACCCGCGCGGCGCGCATCGGCGAGAACCTCGCGCGCCTGTCGCTCGCGGCGGACGTGCGCGTCGGCGACGCGGGCGCACCGGACGCGTGGTACGACGGCCGTCCGTTCGATCGCATCCTGGCCGACGTGCCGTGCTCGGCGTCCGGCATCGTGCGCCGTCATCCCGACATCCGCTGGCTGCGCCGCGAAGCCGACATCGCCGCGCTCGTCGCGGAACAGCGCCGCATCCTGAGCGCGTTGTGGCCGCTGGTGAAACCGGGCGGCGAACTGCTCTACGTGACCTGTTCGATCTTCCCCGAGGAAGGTGAATTGCAGGCGCGCTGGTTTGAAGCGGCCTGTGAAGATGCGGTACGATTGGACGCGCCCGGCCAACTGCTGCCGGGCGGCGTGCACGGCGGGGCGGCCGGCGCACGCGACCAGAACACCGATCACGACGGATTTTTCTACGCGCGGTTTCAGAAACGGTGACGATCAAACACCTTTTTCCACTTCGGCTTGCGGCCGTCCTGCTGGTCGCGTTGACGCTGTGCCTGACGGTCGTTCGGCCGGCGCGCGCCGAGTCGATCGCCGTGCAGCGTGCATCGCTGCAGGCTGACGGAAGCGGCTGGAGCCTCGATGCCCGCTTCGATTTCGAGCTGAATCCGAACCTCGAGGATGCCGTCAACAAGGGCATCCCGCTGTACTTCACGACCGATTTCGAACTGGGCCGCGCGCGCTGGTACTGGTTCGACGAGCAGCCGGTGTCGGTGTCGCAGACGATCCGGCTGTCGTTCCAGCCGCTCACGCGCGAGTACCGCGTGTCGACGGGCGGCCTGCAACTCGGCTTCCCGTCGCTGAAGGACGCGCTCGCGGTCGTCCGGCACATCACGTCGTGGCACGTGATCGACCGCAACCAGGTGCGTGCCGGCGAAACCTACACGGCCTCGGTGCGGATGCAGCTCGATACGGCGCTGATGCCGAAGCCGTTCCAGGTTGACGCGGTGAACAACCGCGACTGGACGCTCGGGTCGGACTGGAAGCGCTTTACCTTCACGGTGACCGAACGTGCTAAATAAAGTGCGCCGCGCGGCCAGCGGGAAGAGCCTCCTCGTTCGCGTGATCGTCTCGACCGTCGCGATCACCGCATTGCTGCTGCTCGTGCTGCTCGCGGCCGCGAGCGCGAACACCGAATTCTTCGACCGCTACTACTCGTGGCTGTACGCGACGAACATCGTCGTCGCGCTCGTGTTCCTGCTCGTGGTGCTCGGGCTGATCGGGATGATCGTCGTGCGCCTGAGGAAGGGCAAGTTCGGCACGCGGCTGCTCGCGAAGCTCGCGGTGTTCTTCGCGCTCGTCGGCGTGGTGCCGGGCGGGATCATCTACATCGTGTCGTACCAATTCGTGTCGCGCAGTATCGAGTCGTGGTTCGACGTGAACGTCGAGACCGCGCTGACGGCCGGCCTGAACCTCGGCCGCGGGATGCTCGACGCGTCGCTGTCCGACCTGCAGACGAAGGCGCGGCTGATGTCCGACCAGCTCGCGAGCGTCGATGCGAACACGAACGGCACGACGCTCACGCTCTTGCGCCTGCGCGACCAGTTCGGCGTGCAGGATGCGACGATCGTCGAGCCGAGCCGCGGCGGCTCCGGCGCGGCGCCCGACCTGCACATCGTCGCGCAGGCATCGGGCAATTTCGCCGCGCTGATTCCGGACGACCTGCCGACGCCGCTGATGCTGAGCCAGGCGCGCGAACACGGCGCGTATGCGGCGATCGAGGGCGAGGTCGACGGCGACCCGCGCGCGCATGGCGCGAAGGGCGCGCTGCGGCTGCGCGTCGTGCGGCCGATTCCCGATGCGACGACGTCGCTGCTGCAGCCGGCGGAGCGGTTCCTGCAGCTCACGCAGCCGGTGCCGCCCACGCTCGCGCACAATGCGGACGCAGTGCAGCGCGCGTATCGCGAGTACCAGGAAAAATCGCTCGGCCGCACGGGCTTGCGCAAGATGTACATCGGCACGCTGACGCTCGCGCTGTTCCTCGCGACGTTCATCGCGATGATGCTCGCGCTCGCGCTCGGCCAGCAGCTCGCGCGGCCGCTGTTCCTGCTCGCGCAGGGCACGAAGGAGATCACGGAAGGCGACTACACGCCGAAGCGCGAGATCAAGTCGCGCGACGAGCTCGGCTTCCTCACGCAGTCGTTCAATGCGATGACGCGCCAGCTGTCCGAGGCGCGGCTCGCGGTCGAGAAGAACCGGGTCGCGCTCGAGCATTCGAAGACCTATCTCGAGAGCATCCTCGCGAACCTGACCGCCGGCGTGTTCGTGCTCGATCGCCAGTTCCGGCTGACGACGGCCAACCGCGGCGCCGAGCGAATTTTCCGCCAGCCGTTCGGCGCGATGATCGGCACGGCGCTCGACCGGATCGGCGTCGTCGCGGAATTCGGCGCGATGGTGCGCAAGGCGTTCGCCGATCGCGAAGCGGCGTCCGACGACGGCGGCGGCGACCGCGGCCACTGGCAGCAGCAGTTCGCGATCGAAGTGCCGGGCGAAGCCGATCCGCTGACCTTGCTCGTACGCGGCACGCGCCTCGTATCGACCGTCGAGGGCGAGGCCGACGATCCGCAGACGTCCGGCTACGTCGTCGTGTTCGACGACATCTCCGACGTGATTTCCGCGCAGCGTTCGGTCGCATGGGGCGAGGTCGCGCGGCGGCTCGCGCACGAGATCAAGAACCCGCTGACGCCGATCCAGCTGTCGGCCGAGCGGCTGCAGATGAAGCTGTCCGACAAGCTCGCGCCGCCCGATGCCGACGTGCTCAAGCGCGGCGCGACGATGATCGTCAACCAGGTGGCCGCGATGAAGCGGATGGTGGACGACTTCCGCGAATATGCGCGCACGCCGCCGGCGGTGCTCGCCAACCTGCAGCTGAACGAACTGGCGAGCGAGGTGCTCGGGCTGTATGGTGTCGGCGAAGGCAAGAGCGCGATCGTCGCCGAACTCGCGCCGTCGCTGCCGGTGATCCGCGGCGACGCGACGCAACTGCGCCAGGTGATTCACAACCTGCTGCAGAACGCGCAGGATTCGGTCGCGGAAGTCGCGCATCCGCGTGTGTTGATCGAAACCAAGACAGTAGAATATGGCGACCCCGACGCCGAGGGCAAAACGCGCGTCGCGGTACGTCTTACCGTGTCCGACAACGGGCCCGGTTTTCCGGCACGCATCCTGACCCGTGCGTTCGAGCCTTACGTGACGACGAAGGCGAAGGGCACGGGGCTCGGATTGGCCACGGTCAAGAAAATCGTCGATGAGCACGGCGCGCGGATCGATCTGCGCAATCGCATGCACGGCGAGACCGTCGAGGGTGCGCAGGTGTCGATCCTGTTCCTGCAGATGGCGAGCGATACGCCAGGCGTCGAATCCGGCGCGCAGGGCGGGGCGGCTCCCGCCAAGACAAAAGCAAGTGTGCAGACAAAGGCAGCGTAAATGGCAACCATCCTGGTGGTAGATGATGAAATGGGCATCCGGGAATTGCTCTCGGAGATCCTCAGCGATGAAGGACATGTCGTCGAGGCGGCGGAAAACGCGCAGGCCGCGCGGGAATACCGTCTGAATCAGGCGCCCGATCTCGTGCTGCTCGATATCTGGATGCCCGATACCGACGGCGTCACGCTGCTCAAGGAATGGGCGGCGCAGGGCCTGTTGACGATGCCCGTGATCATGATGTCCGGGCACGCGACGATCGATACCGCCGTCGAGGCGACGAAGATCGGCGCACTCGATTTCCTCGAGAAGCCGATCGCGCTGCAGAAGCTGCTGAAGTCCGTCGAGCACGGTCTCGCGCGCGGCGCGGCACCGGTGTCTGCCAATGCGGCGGCGAAGGCGGGCGGCGGCCAGGCATCGGGCCCGGCGGCGGTCGCGTCCGCGGCCGCGCTGCCGACGCTCGGCGACGACATGGCCGCGGCGCTCGGCCTCGCGGGCCAGACGGCCGCGATTCCGTTCGACATCCCGTTGCGCGAAGCGCGCGACGCGTTCGAACGCGCGTACTTCGAATATCACCTCGCGCGCGAGAACGGCAGCATGACGCGCGTCGCGGAGAAGACGGGCCTCGAGCGCACGCACCTGTATCGCAAGCTCAAGCAGCTCGGCGTCGAGCTCGGCAAGAAGCCGTCGGAAGGGGCCGTATAAGAAATTTCACGAAACCCCTTGTGCGACTCAATAAAGCTCGATATACTTTGTTTCTTCGTTGGCCCGGTAGCTCAGTTGGTAGAGCAGCGGATTGAAAATCCGCGTGTCGATGGTTCGATTCCGTCCCAGGCCACCAGCAGTTCCAACCCCAAGAATCGGAAGGTTCTTGGGGTTTTTCGTTTGTGGTGGGTTCGCGCGGCATTGGCGGTGCGCCCGGCAGCATTCGCCGGGGCGTGATAAAATCCGTGCCCGCTCAATGACTTAGCGCATCGCTTCATGCGCACGGCAAGGCTGCCCGCAGGCGCTGCCGTGATGTGCGGCAACGAAGCCGCGCGATGGGCGGTATAAGCGCTCCGCCGCGTTCGCGGCCGACCGCGCTGCCTATACTGGTCGAGCCGGCGCAGGCCGGCACGCGTCGGGCCGCCCGGCGGCAGCCGGCCCCGGGGCGCAGCGCGACGCGAGCCTACACATTCACGGAGTATCACGGTGATTCGGACAGACGCTAAAGACGGCGCGCTCGTGTTGTTTTCCGGCGGGCAGGACTCGGCCACGTGCGTGGCCTGGGCCCTCGAACGCTACCAGACGGTCGAGACGCTCGGCTTCGATTACGGCCAGCGCCACCGCGTCGAACTCGAATGTCGCGAAGGCGTGCGCGACGCGCTGAAGCGTCAGTTTCCCGCCTGGGCCGACCGCCTCGGCGACGATCACATGGTCGACCTGTCGGTGCTCGGCGCGATCAGCGATACCGCGATGACCCGCACGATCGAGATCGAGACCGCGGCGAACGGCTTGCCGAACACGTTCGTGCCGGGCCGCAACCTGCTGTTCATGACGATCGCGGCCGCGATCGCCTATCGCCGCGGCTTGCGCGTGCTGGTCGGCGGGATGTGCGAGACCGATTTCTCGGGCTACCCGGACTGCCGCGACGATACGATGAAGGCGCTGCAGGTCGCGCTGAACCTCGGCATGGACACGCGCATGGTGCTCGAGACGCCACTGATGTGGCTCGACAAGGCGCAGACCTGGCAACTCGCCGAGCAGCTCGGCGGCGAGGCGCTCGTCGAGCTGATCCGCGTCGAGACGCACACGTGCTACGTGGGCGAGCGCGCGGAACTGCACGACTGGGGCTTCGGCTGCGGCGAATGCCCGGCCTGCAAGCTGCGCAAGCGCGGCTACGAGGCCTACCTGAAGGGCGAGCGCGTGACCGAAGCACCGCTGTGACGCGGGTGCGCCGGCAGCGCCGGATGGATAACGGATTCTGATCGACAACGAGCGGCGCGAGCCGGACGAAGCACGATGACTTACGCGGTCAAGGAAATTTTCTACACGTTGCAGGGCGAGGGCGCGAACGCGGGCCGTCCGGCCGTGTTCTGCCGGTTCGCCGGCTGCAATCTGTGGTCGGGTCGCGAAGAGGATCGGGCGGACGCCGTGTGCCGCTTCTGCGATACCGACTTCGTCGGCACCGACGGCGAGAACGGCGGCAAGTTCAAGGACGCCGACGCGCTCGTCGCGACGATCGCCGGCCTGTGGCCGGACGGCGAGGCGCACCGCTTCGTCGTCTGCACGGGCGGCGAGCCGATGCTGCAGCTCGACCAGCCGCTCGTCGACGCGCTGCACGCGGCGGGCTTCGAGATCGCGATCGAGACCAACGGCTCGCTGCCGGTGCTCGAGACGATCGACTGGATCTGCGTGAGCCCGAAGGCCGACGCGCCGCTCGTCGTCACGAAGGGCAACGAACTGAAGGTCGTGATCCCGCAGGACAACCAGCGGCTGGCCGATTACGCGAAGCTCGATTTCGAGTATTTTCTCGTGCAGCCGATGGACGGCCCGTCGCGCGACCTCAATACGAAGCTCGCGATCGACTGGTGCAAGCGTCATCCGCAGTGGCGGCTGTCGATGCAGACCCACAAATATCTGAACATTCCCTGAGCCACGGCTTTTGACATCGTGCTGATTACCCGAAAACTCGAATTCGACGCGGGCCACCGCATTCCCGATCACCGCAGCCAGTGCCGCAACCTGCACGGCCATCGCTACGTGCTCGAAGTCACGCTGCGCGGCGATCTCGTCGATACCGAGGGGGCGCCCGACCGCGGCATGGTGATGGACTTCGCCGACGTGAAGGCGCTCGCGGTCGAGCACCTCGTCAACAAGTGGGATCACGCGTTCCTGGTCTACGCGCGCGACGAAGTCGTGCGCTCGTTCCTCGAGCAGATGGCCGACCACAAGACCGTCGTGCTCGACCGGATCCCGACCGTCGAGAACCTCGCGGCAATCGCGTTCGACATCCTCGCGAACGTGTACGACGCGCACTACGGCGTGAACCTGCGCCTGGAGCGCGTGCGCCTGTACGAAACGCCGAACTGCTGGGCCGACGTCGAGCGCCAGCCCGGCCGCTGATCCTGCCTTCCCGGCAGCCCCGCCAGCCGGCGCGGGCTGCCTGCCGCCGCGCCGCGCGGCCTCGCCCGGCGACGTTCCCCGCCTGTTCCCACATTCCGCGTGACGCCGCGCTATGATCGTTGCGTGGCACCGGAAAACACATCCGTGCGACATCGCGCGGCCCGCGCTGTCAGATCGGCTGCTCACGACCGACTGACGTTCCAGGGCCCGGTCCGGCGCCGCCGGGCATCGCGGCCCGGCGCATTGCGCCCGCTTCGCCCGTTGCTTGTCCCGTTCGATTGCCGTTCCGTCCAGGAGCCCGTATCGATGAGCACGCTCACCAATTCCCTCAAACAACGCCTGCACGACGGCGACGAGCCGCTGTACGGCCTGTGGCTGTCGCTCGGCTGCGATTCGGCCGCGGAAGCGCTCGCCCACGCCGGCTACGACTGGCTCTGCATCGACATGGAGCATGCGCCGAACGACAGCCGCGACGTCGCGTCGCAACTGCGCGCGCTGGCCGCCGCGCACCTGCCGAGCGAGCCCGTCGTGCGTGTGCCGGGGCGCGAGCCGTGGCTCGTGAAGCGCGCGCTCGACGCCGGCGCGCGCACGCTGATGTTCCCGTGCATCGAGACGCCCGACGAGGCCGCGCACGCGGTGCGGCTCACGCGCTTCCCGTCGCCGGATTCCCCCGACGGGTTGCGCGGCGTGGCCGGCATGGTGCGTGCGGCGGCGTTCGGCATGCGCCGCGATTACCTGCAGACGGCGAACGCGCAGGTCGCGGTGATCGTGCAGATCGAATCGGCGCGCGGTATCGACGAAGTCGAGCGGATCGCCGCGACGCCGGGCGTCGACTGCCTGTTCGTCGGCCCGGCCGATCTGGCGGCAAGCCTCGGGCACCTCGGCGACAGCCGCCATCCGGACGTCGAAACCGCGATCGCGCGCGTGCTCGCGGCCGGCAAGCAGGCCGGCGTCGCGGTCGGCATCTTTGCGAGCGATACCGCAACCGCGCGCCAGTATCGCGAGGCCGGCTTCCGGATGATCACGCTGTCGGCCGACGTGAGCTGGCTGCTGCGTGCGACGCGCCAGGCATTGCAGGAGGTGCGGTCATGAACGATGGCGACGGCGCGGGGCACGATGGTGTGCGGCTTGCGGCCGGTGTACGCGGGCGGATCGGCGCGCTGCTCGGGCTGTGGGCCGTATGCGTCGCGGCGGTTGCGCAGAATGCGCCGCACGCGAAGCCGGACCCGGCGCGCGAGACGCAATCCGCAGTGGCCGACTACAACGCGGGCGACTATCGCGCGGCGCTGGTGCAGTTCCACGACGCGGCCGAACGCGGCGACCGGCTCGCGCAGTTCAACTACGCGATGATGCTGCTCACGGGTGTCGGCGTGACCGCGAACGTCGACGAAGGGCTGCGCTGGCTGAAGCGGGCGGCCGACGCGAACATGTCGCATGCGCAGTACGTGTACGGGCGCATGTTCGACGACGGCGAGTTCGTTGCGCGCAACCCGGCCGAAGCGCACCGCTGGTTCCTGCGCGCGGCGAAGCAGGGGCACGTGCAGGCCGAGCTGTCGCTCGCGAACCAGTTCCTCGACGGGCGCGGCACGCCGCGCGACAACCGGCGGGCGTTCGAGTGGTACAAGCAGGCGGCCGACGCGGGCGAGCCGACCGCGCAGTACGTGACCGCGTCGTTCTACGAGCGCGGTGGCGACGGCGTCACGCAGAACCTGAACATCGCGCGCGCGTATTACGCGGCCGCGGCCGCGCAGGGCGACGAGACGGCCGGGCTGAAATTCAAGGAACTGAGCGCGCGGCTCAAGGCGCAGGAACCTGCATCGGGCGCCGGTGCGGATCATGGGAGCCCGCGCGCGACGCCACCGCAGTGAGTAGGCAGCGCCGGCGCCATGCGATACGCGCAGAACGAAAAAACGGCGCCGAGGCGCCGTTTTTCATTACTTGCGACTGCGTGCCGTGTCGCGCCGCGCCGTCAGCTCTTCATCAACCGCCGCTGTCGCCCGACGCTCATGATCATGCCGATCGCGACACCGAGCGTCGCGAGTGCGGTGCCGCCGTAACTCATGAACGGCAACGGCACGCCGACGACGGGCAGCACGCCGCTCACCATCCCGATGTTGACGAATGCGTAGACGAAGAACGCGAGTGTGAGCGAGCCCGCGAGCAGCCGGCCGAACAGCGTCGCGCCCTGCGCGGCGATATAGAGCCCGCGTGCGATCAGCGCCATGTACAGCGTCAGCAGCACGAGGCCGCCGGCGAGCCCCCATTCTTCCGAGAACACCGCGAAGATGAAGTCGGTGTGCTTCTCCGGAATGAATTCGAGGTGGGCCTGGGTGCCCTTCAGGTAGCCCTTGCCGAGCGCGCCGCCCGAGCCGATCGCGATCACGGCCTGGATCGTGTGGAAGCCCTTGCCGAGCGGGTCGGAGGTCGGATCGAGCAGCGTGCACACGCGGTGCTTCTGGTAGTCGTGCATCAGCGGCCACTGCACTTCGGGCTGGCAGATGCGCTCTTCGAACACGGCGATCGAGCCGACCGCGATCACGCCCGCGACGAGCACCGGCACGATCAGCTTGAACGACAGGCCCGCGAGGTAGATCACGAAGAAGCCGGCCGCGAACACGAGCAGGCCCGTGCCGAGGTCGGGCTGCTTCGCGATCAGGCCGACCGGCACCAGCAGGATCGCGAACGCGGCGATGAAGTCGTACCAGCGCAGCCCGCCTTCGCGGCGCTGGTAGTACCACGCGAGCATCAGCGGTGTCGCGATCTTGAGGATTTCCGACGGCTGGATCACGACGCCGACGTTCAGCCAGCGCTTCGCGCCCTTCTTGGTCATCCCGAACAGCGCGACGGCGACCAGCAACGTGACCCCGAACGTATAGAGCGGGACCGCGAAGCGCATCAGTGTCGTCGGCGGGATGTTGGCGATCACCCACATCAGCACGAACGTCAGCAGGATGTTGCGCAGCTGATCCTCGACGCGGCCCGGCATGTCGATCGACGCGCTGTACAGCGTGACGATGCCGACGCACAGCAGCAGGAACACGATGAGGGCGAGCGGGCGGTCGAAGCCCGCGAACATCTGCTTGATCTTGTCGAGCCAGGCGCGCTTGTCGAATTGCATGCCTTTCTCCGTTAATGAGCGGTGCCGGCGTTCACCGCTTTCGCGGAGGCCGTGACACGGAAGTTGTCGTCGCGCGGCGCGGCGGCGAGCGGCTGCGCGTCGCTGGCGGGCCGGCGCGGCCGGTGCGGGCGCCGGATCGGCGGCAGGCTCGCGGCCCTCGGCGCCGCGGCGCTCGCGTCGGCGGGCTGCGCCGCGCTTGCCGCGGCCGCACCCGACGCATCGGGCGCCGACGCGGCCGATGCCGCATCCGCCGCGCTGGCCGCGGCCGGCACGACCGGCTGCGGCAGCGCCTTGAAGCCGGCCGCGACGGACACGGCCTTCGAGGCATCGCCGATCACCGGTGCGCTGATCGGCTCGGTCGCCGACGCGGCGGCGGCGACGGCAGCCGCCTCGTTCTCCGGTTTCTGGCGCTCGACGAGGTAGAAGTCGAGCACGCGGCGCGCGATCGGGCCCGCGGCCTGCGCGCCCCAGCCGCCGTTCTCGACGACCAGCGCGAGCGCGATCTGCGGATGGTCGACCGGCGCGTACGCGATGAACAGCGCGTGGTCGCGCAGGTGCTCGGCGAGCAGGTGGCCCTTGTAGTTCGAGCCCTGCAGCGAGAACACCTGCGCGGTACCGGTCTTGCCGGCCGCGAGGTACGACGCGCCGCGGAACACCTTGTACGCGGTGCCGGACGGATTCTCGATCACGTTCTCCATCCCGCGCTTCACGACGTCGATGTCGGCCTGCTTGAGCGGGATCGTTTCGCTTTCCTTCGGCACGGTCAGGTGGCGCCCGCGCGTGATCGGATCCTCGACTTCCTTCACGAGGTGGGGCTTCATCACGACGCCGTTGTTCGCGAGCGTCGCGGTGGCATGCGCGAGCTGCAGGATCGTGTACGAGTTGTAGCCCTGGCCGATCCCGAGGCTGATCGTCTCGCCGTCGAACCACTTCTGCTGCGCGGCCTTCTTGAACGCCTTCTTCTTCCAGTCGGTCGACGGCAGGATCCCGCGCGCCTCGCCCTGGATGTCGATGCCGGTGATCTGGCCGAAGCCGAACGGCTTCATGAAGTTCGCGATCGCGTTCACGCCGAGATCGCGCGCGAGCATGTAGAAGTAGGTGTCGTTCGACACCATGATCGCCTTGTTCATGTCGACCCAGCCCTGGCCCGAGCGCACGTCGTTGCGGAACGTGTGCCCGCCGAACGTGAAGTAGCCGGGATCCTGGAAGCCCCAGCCCGGCGTGCGCTTGCCGAGCGTCAGGCCGGCCAGCGCCATGAACGGCTTGTACGTCGAGCCGGGCGGGTAGGTGCCGTGCAGCGGGCGGTTCAGGAGCGGCTTGTCGGGCGAGTTGTTCAGTTCGTCCCAGGTCTGCTGGTCGATGCCGTCGACGAACGAGTTCGGGTCGAAGCTTGGCGACGACACGAACGCGAGCACGTCGCCCGTCTTCGGCTCGATCGCGACGAGCGCGCCGCGCTTGCCGGCGAACGCCTGCTCGGCGACCTGCTGCAGCGCGATGTCGAGCGACAGCACGAGGTTGTTGCCGGGCGTCGCCTGCGTGCGCGACAGCGTGCGCACGGGCCGGCCGCCGGCCGTCACCTCGACTTCCTCGAAGCCCGTGAGGCCGTGCAGCTCGGTTTCGTAGCTCTGCTCGACGCCGATCTTGCCGATGTAGTCGGTGCCCTTGTAGTTGTTCGCGTCGCGACGCGGATCGTAGTGTTCCTGGTCGCTGTCGTTGTCGTCGCTCATCGCGTCGATGCGATCCTGGTCGCGCTTCGAGATCCGGCCGATGTAGCCGATCACGTGCGCGGCCGTCATGCCGAGCGGGTACTGGCGGAACAGCCGCGCGCGCACGTCGACGCCGGGAAAGCGGAAGCGCTGCGCGGTGAAGCGCGCGACTTCCGCGTCGGTGAGGCGCGTGCGGATCGGCAGGCTCTCGAAGTTCTTCGAGTCTTCCTGCAGCTTCTTGAAGCGGCGGCGGTCGCGCGCGTCGATCGGGATGATCTCGGACAGCTTGTCGATCGTGTTGTCGAGCGTGTCATCGAGCTTCGACGGCGTGATCTCGAGCGTGTAGGCCGAATAGTTCTTCGCGAGGACCACGCCGTTGCGGTCGGTGATGATCCCGCGGTTCGGCACGATCGGTGCGACCGAGATGCGGTTTTCCTCGGCCTGCAGCGCGTATTTGCCGTGCTGCATCAGCTGCAGGTAGAAGAAGCGGCTCGCGAGCAGCCCGAAGCAGACGAACACGAACACGCCCGCCGCCGCGACGCGCAGACGGAACTTCGAGAGCTGCTGTTGGGTGTCGTTGAATTCGGTCATGCGGTTACGATCGATCTGGCCCGTGCGCGGCGAGCGCGCGCGGGCGAGGAGCCGCCCCGGAGCGCGGCGCGCGGGCGTGGGGGCGGCGGGTATTCAAGGTCGGTCCGGCTCAGATGGGGCGCGTATCGTCCGGGTCGACCGGGCGGCGTTGCGGCATCAGCAGCAGGTGGCTCGCGATCGGCCACAGCGCGGCCTCGACGAAGCCGTCCACCAGATAGCGCCAGCCGGGAAACGCGGCGCCCATCACGAGGCGAATCACGAACGGCACCAGCTGCGCGACGACGAGCAGCGGCGTGACGTACAGCACCTGCACGCCGATCGGCATCCACAGCACGCGGCGGTGGATCGTGATCGCGCCGTACGACAGCAGCGTATAGGCGAGCGCATGCTCGCCGAGAAGCCCCGCGTCATGCACGTCCATCAGGATGCCGAGCGCGAACGCGACGCCCATCCCGACCTTGCGCGGCTGGTGGATGTTCCAGAACAGCAGCACGAGCGCGACGAAGTCGGGCACGCCGGGCAGGCGGCCCCACGGCATCAGGTTCAGCAGGAACGCGGCGGCGAGGCTGAAGACGATGAAGTACGGGTTGACCGGCTGCAGGATGTATTGCGGGCGGTTCATCGCTGGGCTCCTGGTTGCCCGGCCGCGGGCTTCGCGGGCGCGGCGGCGGGCTTGGCCGGAGCGGCGGGGGCGGCAGGTGCAGCCGGCGCCGGTTTCGCGCCGGGTGCGGCCGCGGCGGCCGGCTTCGCGTTCGCGTCGGCCTTCTCGGCCTTGTCGGCTTTGTCGCTCTTCGCGGCGGCCTTCGCGCCCTTCTTGCCCTTCGCGTTCTTGTCGGCCGGCTCGGGCTCGGCCGGGCGCGGCGGGACATCGTTCTGGTAATGCAGCACGAGCATCTGGCGCGCGCCGCGCACGGCGGCGACCGGCGCGCAGGTCACGCGCGCGAACGCGGTATCGGCGAGCTTGTCGACCTTGGTGACCTTCGCGACCGGCAGGCCCGGCGGATAGACGCCATCGAGGCCGCTCGTGACGAGTTCGTCGCCCGCGACGAGGTCCGAGCTCGTCGGCACGAAGCGCAGGTCGAGCGAATCGCCCTTCGGCGTGCCGTAGATCACGCTGCGCAGGCCGGTGCGCAGCACCTGCACGGGAATCGCGAGATCGCGGTCGGTGATCAGCGTGACTTCGGCCTGCAGCGGGAACACGCGCGTGACCTGGCCGATCACGCCGTCCTCGCTGACGACCGGCGCGCCGTTCTGGATGCCCTGCTGCGAACCCTGGCCGATCACGATCTTCTGCGTGAACGGGTCGCTGGTGTCGTACTGGATCTCGACCGGCGTCGAATGCGTCGCGATGTGCTGGCGCAGCTCGAGCACCGCGCGCAGATGCGTGTTCTCCTGCGCGAGCACCGCGGCCTGGTTGGCCTGCGTGGACAGCTGCAGGTTGCGCTTGCGCAGCGCGTCGTTCTCGTGGCGCAGCGACGCACCGGTGACGGCGATGTCGGCCGCGCCCATGAACAGGTCGCGCGGCACGAGCGCCGCGCGCTGCAGCGGGTACAGCACGGTGCCGAGCACGCCGCGGACGATTTCGAGCGTGCTGAAGCGCGCGTCCGATACGAGAAGCGCGATGGCGAGGGCGACGAAGAAGATGAGCCGCGCGAGCGCGGGCGGACCTTGCTTGAAGAGGGGCGGCGGACTGTATTCCATGGTCGGCGCCGGGCGCGTGGCGATCGGTTAAATAATGCTCAGACGCGCGAACGGCGTGGCGGTTCGTTCTGAACGAGCGATCCGGCCACGCCGCGGGTGCGCCATATCAAACGGGACTGCTTAGGCGATCACTCGTCGATCACTCGTACGAGAAGATGCTGCCCAGCTTGTCCATGCGTTCGAGCGCCATGCCCGAACCGCGTACGACGCAGGTGAGCGGATCTTCGGCGACGAGCACCGGCAGGCCGGTTTCTTCCGCGAGCAGGCGGTCGAGGTCGCGCAGCAGTGCGCCGCCGCCCGTCAGCATCATCCCGCGCTCGGCGATGTCGGCGCCGAGTTCCGGCGGCGTCTGCTCGAGGGCGATCTTCACCGACGACACGATCTGGTTCAGCGGATCGGTCAGCGCTTCGAGGATTTCGTTGCTGGAGATCGTGAAGCTGCGCGGAATGCCTTCCGACAGGTTGCGGCCCTTCACTTCCATTTCCTTGACTTCGGAGCCCGGGAACGCGGAGCCGATTTCCTTCTTGATCGCCTCGGCGGTTTGTTCGCCGATCAGCATCCCGTAGTTGCGGCGGATGTAGTTGACGATCGCTTCGTCGAACTTGTCGCCGCCGACGCGCACCGAGCCTTTGTAGACGATGCCGCCGAGCGAGATCACGCCGACTTCCGTGGTGCCGCCGCCGATGTCGACGACCATCGAGCCGGTGGCTTCCGACACCGGCAGGCCGGCGCCGATCGCGGCCGCCATCGGCTCCTCGATCAGGTAGACCTGCGATGCGCCGGCGCCGTGCGCGGCTTCCTTGATCGCGCGGCGCTCGACCTGGGTCGAGCCGCACGGCACGCAGATGATGATGCGCGGCGACGGCGAGAACATGCGCGACTCGTGCGCCGTCTTGATGAACTGCTTGATCATCTGCTCGGTGACGGTGAAGTCGGCGATCACGCCGTCCTTCATCGGGCGGATCGCCTCGATGTTGCCCGGCACCTTGCCGAGCATCTGCTTGGCTTCCTTGCCGACTGCCTGGATCGTCTTCTTGCCGTTGGGGCCGCCTTCCTGGCGGATCGACACGACCGACGGCTCATCGAGCACGATGCCCTTGCCGCGCATGTAGATCAGGGTGTTTGCGGTGCCGAGGTCGATCGCCAGATCGTTGGAGAAGTAGCTGCGCAAAAAACCGAACATTCAGAATCCTGTTTCGCTCTGGGCCGGCCCTGCATAGCGAACGCTGAGGGCGGGCAGCGGAAAAAATAACAGCCTCGGGAAGCGTGGCGGAAGCGGCCGCCGCGGCGCACGAAGCTGCGAGTGATGTCTACCGGGAATCGCACGAAGCACGCACGGCTTGCCGAAGCGGGGCGAAACGGTGCGGGAAAAGGCTGCCGGGTTTGGGTCGAACGCGTAATGATACCTTATAATTTCGCGGTATTTGAATCGAAACGGACGGTATTTTTGCCGCTTCGGCCCTGATTTTTGAGGGTGGGATCGTACCCTCCAACCCCCCGCCGCAGCGCGGTTTTCGATGCGCTGCGCAGCCTTGTTTTTCCGGTGATCGCATGGCCCTGACCCTGACCGATGTGAAACGCATCGCGCACCTCGCGCGACTCGAAATGGCCGACGCCGACGCCGAGCATACGCTCGGCCAGCTCAATGAATTCTTCGGCCTCGTCGAGCAGATGCAGGCGGTCGACACCGCCGGCATCGCGCCGCTCGCCCACCCGATCGAACAGATCCAGGAAGTCGCGCAGCGCCTGCGCGACGACGCCGTGACGGAAGTCGTCAATCGCGACGACAACCAGCGTCCGGCGCCGGCCGTCCAGGATGGCCTCTATCTCGTGCCGAAGGTGATCGAGTAAGCATTCGATGAGAAGCGCGCCGGCCGGCCTGCGCCGCGCGCCACCCAGAATTCCCAGGAAAACCACTCAATGCACGCAAAAAGCCTGACCGAACTGCGCGCCGCGCTCGCCGCCAAGGAATGCTCGGCCGTCGAGCTCGCGCAGCTCTACCTGAAACGGATCGACGCGGCACGCGACCTGAACGCGTTCGTCCATGTCGATGCCGACCTCACCCTTGCGCAGGCGAAGGCCGCCGACGCCGAACTCGCGCGCGGCGCGGGCGGCGCGCTGACCGGCCTGCCGATCGCGCACAAGGACGTGTTCGTCACGCGCGGCTGGCGCTCGACCGCCGGCTCGAAGATGCTCGCGAACTACGAAAGCCCGTTCGACGCGACCGTCGTCGCCCGCCTGCAGGCGGCCGGCATGGTCACGCTCGGCAAGACCAACATGGACGAGTTCGCGATGGGCTCGTCCAACGAGAACTCGGCGTTCGGCGCGGTGAAGAACCCGTGGGACACGAACGCCGTGCCGGGCGGCAGCTCGGGCGGCAGCTCGGCGGCCGTCGCCGCGCGCCTCGCGCCCGCCGCGACCGGCACCGACACCGGCGGCTCGATCCGCCAGCCCGCGTCGTTCGCGGGCGTGACGGGCATCAAGCCGACTTACGGCCGCGTGTCGCGCTACGGGATGATCGCGTTCGCGTCGTCGCTCGACCAGGGCGGCCCGATGGCGCAGAGCGCGTCCGACTGCGCGCTGCTGCTGAACGCGATGGCCGGCTTCGACGAGCGCGACTCGACGAGCCTCGAGCGCGACGACGAGGATTTCACGCGTCATCTCGGCCAGCCGTGGGCGGCCGGCAACGATGCGGGCAAGCCGCTCGCGGGGCTGCGCATCGGCCTGCCGAACGAGTATTTCGGTGATGGTCTGGCCGACGACGTGCGTGCGTCGATCGACGCGGCGCTCAAGCAGTATGAAGCGCTCGGCGCGACGCTCGTGCCGGTGTCGCTGCCGAAGACGGAACTGTCGATCCCCGTGTACTACGTGATCGCGCCGGCCGAGGCGTCGTCGAACCTGTCGCGTTTCGACGGCGTGCGCTTCGGCCACCGCGCCGCGCAGTACGGCGACCTGCTCGACATGTACAAGAAGTCGCGCGCCGAAGGCTTCGGCCCCGAGGTGAAGCGGCGGATCCTGGTCGGCACCTACGTGCTGTCGCACGGCTACTACGACGCGTACTACCTGCAGGCGCAGAAGATCCGCCGCATCATCGCGAACGATTTCCAGGAAGCGTTCAAGTCGTGCGACGTGATCATGGGCCCGGCGTCGCCGACGGTCGCATGGGATCTCGGCGCGAAGGGCGACGATCCGGTGCAGATGTATCTCGCGGATATCTACACGCTGTCGGTGAGCCTCGCGGGTTTGCCCGGCATGAGCGTGCCGTGCGGCTTCGGCGCCGGCGCGAACGCGAAGCGCCCGGTCGGCCTGCAGATCATCGGCAACTATTTCAACGAAGCCCGGATGCTGCAGGTCGCCGACGCGTTCCAGCGCGCGACCGACTGGCACAAGCAAGTTCCGGCAGGGGTGTAAGCATATGGCTACTCAATGGGAAGTCGTCATCGGTCTCGAGACGCACGCGCAACTGTCGACCGTCTCGAAGATTTTCTCGGGCGCGTCGACGCAGTTCGGCGCGGAGCCGAACACGCAGGCTTGCCCGGTCGACCTGGCGCTGCCGGGCGTGCTGCCGGTGCTGAACCGCGGCGCGGTCGAGCGCGCGATCCGCTTCGGCCTCGCGATCGGCTCGACCATCGCGCCGCGCAGCATCTTCGCGCGCAAGAATTACTTCTACCCCGATCTGCCGAAGGGCTATCAGATCAGCCAGTACGAGATTCCGGTCGTGCAGGGCGGCCAGATCACGATCCAGGTGCCCGCCAACGAAAAGGCCGGCAAGGAAGCGTACGAGAAGACCGTCAACCTGACCCGCGCGCACCTCGAGGAAGATGCGGGCAAGTCGCTGCATGAAGACTTCGCCGGGATGACCGGGATCGACCTGAACCGCGCGGGCACGCCGCTGCTCGAGATCGTCACCGAGCCGGAAATGCGCAGCGCGGCCGAGGCCGTCGCGTATGCGAAGGCGCTGCACGCGCTCGTCGTGTGGCTCGGCATCTGCGACGGCAACATGCAGGAAGGCTCGTTCCGCTGCGACGCGAACGTGTCGGTGCGCCCGGTAGGCCAGGAAAAGTTCGGCACGCGTGCCGAGATCAAGAACCTGAACTCGTTCCGGTTCCTTGAAGAGGCGATCAACTACGAAGTGCGCCGCCAGATCGAGCTGATCGAGGACGGCGGCGAAGTCGTGCAGGAAACGCGCCTCTATGATCCGGACAAGCGCGAGACGCGTTCGATGCGCAGCAAGGAAGACGCGCACGACTACCGCTACTTCCCCGACCCCGACCTGATGCCGCTCGTGATCGGCCGTGACTGGGTCGAGCGCGTGCAGGCCGGCATGCCCGAGCTGCCGGCCGCGATGCAGCAGCGCTTCGTCGAGCAGTACGGCGTGTCCGCGTACGACGCGGGCGTGCTGACGTCGAGCAAGGCGATGGCTGCCTACTTCGAGGCGGTGGTCGCGAAGGCCGGCGCGGCGAACGCGAAGATCGCCGCGAACTGGCTGATGGGCGACGTGTCGTCGCAGCTGAACCGCGACGGCATCGAGATCGACGCGATCCCCGTGTCGGCCGCGCAGCTTGCGCTGGTGCTGCAGCGCATCGCCGACGGCACGATCTCGAACAAGATCGCGAAGGAAATCTTCGCGACGATCTGGGACGAGAAGGCGACCGACGAAGGCGCGGCCGACCGCATCATCGACGCGAAGGGCCTGAAGCAGATTTCCGACACCGGCGCGCTGGAAGCGATCATCGACGAGGTGCTGGCGGCGAACGCGAAGTCGGTCGAGGAGTTCCGCGCCGGCAAGGAAAAGGCGTTCAACGCGCTGATCGGCCAAGCGATGAAGGCGACCAAGGGCAAGGCCAATCCGCAGCAGGTCAATGAGCTGCTGAAGAAGAAACTCGGCTGAGCATGGCCGCGCGCCTGAACCGCGCCTGACCACGGGCCGCCGCCGAACCTGTTCGGGGCGGCCCGTCGTTTTGGTGCATGCGTTATCGTGTGCGCGTGTGCATCGCACCGTCCAACGGAGGAACGAATGGCGAAACAACCGTCGCTCGACGATTTCCGCGTGCCGTACAGCACGCGCGAGAAGGAAGCTGCCGCATTCAAGCTCGATGCGTTCGATCCGGCCGCGAAGCCGTTTTCGTCGGGGTCGAAGGACGCCGACCGCGAACGGCTGTCGGCCGTATCGACCGAGCTCGACGTCCAGCAGGAGCGCCTGCACACGCAGCAGAAGAAGCGCGTGCTGCTCGTGCTGCAGGGGATGGATACCAGCGGCAAGGACGGCACCGTGCGCGCCGTGTTCCGCGAGGTCGATCCGCTCGGCCTGCGCGTCGTGTCGTTCAAGGCGCCGACGCCGATCGAGGCCGCGCACGACTTCCTCTGGCGCGTGCATGCGCAGGTACCGGCCGCGGGCGAGCTCGCGATCTTCAACCGCAGCCACTACGAAGACGTGCTCGTGCCGCGCGTGATCGGCGCGATCGATGACAAGGAATGCGAGCGCCGCTACCGGCAGATCCGCGATTTCGAGACGATGCTGTTCGAGAACGGCACGACGATCGTCAAGTGCTTCCTGCACATCTCGAAGGACGAGCAGCGCGAGCGGCTGCAGGCGCGCATCGACGATCCGACCAAGCACTGGAAGTTCGACATCGCCGATCTCGACGCGCGCAAGCACTGGGAGGCGTACCAGTCGGCGTACCGCGATGCGCTCGCCGCGACGTCGGCCGAGCATGCGCCGTGGTACGTGATCCCGGCGAACTCGAAGACGCACCGCAACGTGATGATCGCCGAGCTGCTGCTGCGCACGATGACCGACATGAAGCTCGAATTCCCGCCGCCGAAGCCGGAACTCGAAGGCGTGAAGATCCGCTAGGCTGCGAACCTGCAACCACATCGAACTGAACTGAACAACGGAACCCGACATGATGCGAGTGATTACCGCCAACCTGAACGGCATCCGCTCCGCCGCGAAGAAGGGCTTCTTCGAATGGCTCGGCGAACAGAATGCCGACTGCGTGTGCGTGCAGGAAATCAAGGTATCGGCCGACGACCTGCCGGCCGAATTCGTCGAGCCGCACGGCTTCAGGAGCTACTTCCATCACGCCGAGAAGAAGGGCTACAGCGGCGCGGGCGTGTACAGCCGCCACGAGCCCGATGACGTGATCATCGGCTTCGGCAGCAGCGAATTCGACTCCGAGGGGCGCTACGTCGAGGCGCGCTACGGCAAGCTGTCGGTCGTGTCGGTGTATGTGCCGTCCGGCTCGAGCGGCGAAGAGCGCCAGCAGGCGAAGTACCGCTTCATGGACGAGTTCATGCCGCACCTCGCCGAGCTGAAGAAGAAGCGCGAGGTGATCCTGTGCGGCGACGTGAACATCGTGCACAAGGAAATCGACATCAAGAACTGGAAGAGCAACCAGAAGAATTCGGGCTGCCTGCCGGAAGAACGCGCGTGGCTCACGCAGCTGTTCGACGATGTCGGCTACGTCGACGTGTTCCGCACGCTCGATCCGCGCCCCGAGCAGTACACGTGGTGGAGCAACCGCGGCCAGGCGTACGCGAAGAACGTCGGGTGGCGGATCGATTACCAGATCGCGACGCCGGGCGTGGCCGGCACCGCGAAGCGCACGTCGATCTTCAAGGACATCAAGTTCAGCGATCACGCGCCGCTGACGGTCGATTACGACTACAAGAAGTGAGCGTCGGCGCGACGCGCTGCGCGTCGCCGTCGAGTCGTCCGGTCGCCGGACGCAAAACGGGGCCGCATGTCGAACATGCGGCCCCGTTTCGTTTGGTGCGTCGCTTACTGCTTGATCGACGCCATGTCGATCACGAACCGGTACTTCACGTCGCTCTTCAGCATCCGCTCGTAAGCGGCATTGATCTGCTGCATCGGAATCGTTTCGATATCCGACGTAATGCCGTGCTCCGCGCAGAAGTCGAGCATTTCCTGCGTTTCCGCGATCCCGCCGATCAGCGAGCCCGCGAGGCGGCGGCGCTTGAAGATCAGGTTGAACACCTGCGGCGACGGATGGTCGTGCTCCGGCGCGCCGACGAGCGTCATCGTGCCGTCGCGCTTCAGCAGGTGCAGGAACGGATTCAGGTCGTGCTGCGCGGCGACCGTGTTCAGGATGAAGTCGAAGCTGTTCAGGTGCGCGTTCATCTGCGCTTCGTCCTTCGAGATCACGACCTCGTGCGCGCCGAGACGCTTGCCGTCCTCGATCTTCGACGGCGACGTCGTGAACAGCACGACGTGCGCGCCCATCGCGCGCGCGAGCTTCACGCCCATGTGACCGAGGCCGCCGAGGCCGACGATCCCGACCTTCTTGCCGGGCCCGACGTTCCACTGGCGCAGCGGTGAATAGGTGGTGATCCCCGCGCACAACAGCGGCGCGGCGCCGGCCGGGTCGAGCGTCTCGGGCACGCGCAGCACGAACGCCTCGTCGACGACGAGCTGCGTCGAATAGCCGCCGTAGGTGATGTCGCCGGTCACGCGGTCCTGGCCGTTGTAGGTGCCGACGAAGCCGTTCTCGCAATACTGCTCGAGGCCTTCCGCGCAGCTCGGGCAGGTGCGGCACGAATCGACGAGACAGCCGACGCCGACCAGCTCGCCGACCTTGAAGCGCGACACTTGCGGGCCGGTCGCGGTCACGCGGCCGACGATTTCATGGCCCGGCACGACCGGGTAGATCGTGTTGCGCCATTCGTTGCGGGCCTGGTGCAGGTCCGAGTGGCAGACGCCGCAGTAGAGCACCTCGATCTGGACGTCGAGGTCGCGCAGCGCGCGGCGCTGGAATTCGAACGGGGCGAGCGGCGAGCGCGCGTCGGTCGCCGCGTAAGCGTAGGTTGTGCTCATGCAGGGGGCTCCTTGTCCGGCAGAAACGTCCGGCGAATCAGACTGCCGCCGCATCATGTGGCGACGCGGCGAGACAGGTGCCCATCGTAAGGAGCGGGCCGCTTCGGCGAAATACACGAAGGTCTCGAAGATTTGCCTATTCCTCTCGAATTGCACGCGAACGGCCGTCAAAACGCTTTCAAGGTGCTACATTGCGAGCCTGATTCTCTTGCCGGACAGGACGACGCCCGTGAGCTTCCAACCCCTTTTCGACGACACGGGCGACCGTGTGCGGCGCCGCATGATCGAGCTGCATGCGCGTCTCGCGCCGAACGAGGGCGATACGCCGGCGGCGCTCGACGGCGTGCGCTTCTTCCGCGTGAACCGCCCCGTGCCGCGCATGCCGGTGCTGTACGAACCGAGCATCATCGTCGTGTGCCAGGGCCGCAAGCTCGGCTATCTCGGCGACCGCTCGTTCGTCTACGACGCGCAGCAGTATCTCGTGCTGTCGGTGCCGCTGCCGTTCGAATGCGAGACCTTCGCGAGCATGGACGAGCCGTTTCTCGCGATCTCGATCCGCGTCGATCTCGCGGTGATCGCCGAGCTCGCGATCCTGCTCGACGAGACGCTGGGTGCTTCAGTCAGCGAGCCGCACGGCGTCTATTCGACGCCGCTCGACGCGCCGCTCGCCGACGCGGTGGTGCGGCTGCTCGAAGCGCTCGCATCGCCGCACGACACGTGCGTGCTCGGGCCGGCGATCATGCGCGAGATCGCATACCGCGTGCTGACGGGGGCGCAGGGCGACGCGATTCGGGCGGCGCTCGTCCAGCAGCATCATTTCGGCCGCATCGCGAAGGCGCTGCGGCGCATCCATGCGGACCTGAAGGCAGATCTCGACGTCGAGACGCTCGCGCGCGAGGCCGGGATGAGCGTTGCGGTGTTCCACGCGCAGTTCAAGCACGTGACGGCGACGTCGCCGATGCAGTATGTGAAGGCCGCGCGCCTGCACCAGGCCCGGTTGATGATGGTGCAGGACGGTCTCGGCGCGGGTGCGGCGTCGGCACGGGTCGGCTATGCGAGCGCGTCGCAGTTCAGCCGCGAGTTCAAGCGGCTGTTCGGCCGCAGCCCGGGAGACGAAGTACGCTGGATGCGCGAAATCGGCAGCCGGCCGGTCGAGTCGGAAGTCGGCGCGTAGCGCCTGGCCTCGTGCGCCGGTGATGCGTGCCGGTGATTCCCGGGGAAGCCGCCGGGTGCGGCGCTCAGCGCCGTACGACCTTGCGCCGCTGCGCGCTGATGCCCGCGTAGTCGGGCAGCGTGTCGACGCGTTTGGCCGTCGCCTTCGCATACAGCGGCATCAGGTCCGGCAGGCGGTTCAGCAGATCCTGCCGCCGCGCGGCGCTGTACGGATGCATGTAGATGAAGCCCGACGTCTTGTTCGCGCGCGTCGCCGCCGCGAGCTTGTCCCACAGCGTGATCGCCGCGCGCGGATCGAAGCCCGCGCGGGCCGCGATGTCGCCGCCGATCACGTCGGCTTCGGTTTCATCGGTCGGGTCGTAGCGCAACGTCTGCAGGCGTTCGCCGAGGTTCAGCGCCTGCGGCAGCGGATCGCCGACGCCGAACAGCGGCGGCAGCGTGGCCGCGCGCAGCGACGTTTGCGACGTCGCGCTGAAATTGCTGCGCGCGTGTTCGCGCAGCGCATGCGCGATGCCGTGTGCGATCAGCACGCCGAACTCGTCGTCGTTCAGGCGGACGCGATCGAGCAGCCCGCCGTACACGAGCACCTTGCCGCCCGGCAGGCAGGTGATGCGGATGTCGCGCGAGCGGATCACGTTGACGTCCCACGCCCAGCCCTTCACACGATCGTTCCACTTCACCGAATACGGCGCGAGCTTCATGACGATCGCGCGCAGCCGCTTCACGCGCGGCTGGTTCGCGGGCAGCAGGCGGTCGCTGTCGGCGGCGGCCTGGACGATCTGCGCGTATTCGTTCGCGGTGAGTTGTTCGAGCAGCGGCGACGGGATCAGCGTGCGGAACGCGATCGCATTGCCGTAGCGAACCTGCTGCGGCGCCGGCGTATAGGCTTTCGCGGGCACGGCGGCGCCGGTCGGCTGCGCGGCTTCGGCTGCAGGCGGGGGAGCGGATGCAGCCGGTGTGGACGGCGATGCCGGGGCAGCGGGCGCGGAGCCGGCCATGGCCGCAACGGTGTCGGACGCATGAGCGCTTCCCGCCGCGCCGAGCGTCGCGAAGCCGACGCCCAGCGCGGCGGCGACGCGCGCCACGCGATGCAGTCGGTCATTGCGCACGGCTGGCCTCGCCGTTGCGCGCGGTGCCGTTCCACGGCGCGATCTTGAACAGCAGCAGCATGCCGGGGATCGCGAGCGCGGTGCACACGATGAAGTAGTCGAACCAGCCGATCTTCGCGACGATGAAGCCGCTCGCGGCCGATGCGAGGGTGCGCGGCACGGACGCGAGGCTCGTGAACAGCGCGAACTGCGTGGCCGTGTAGCGCGGATCGGTCGTGCTCGCGATATACGCGACGAACGCGGCCATCGTCAGGCCGGTCGTGAAGGTTTCGACGCCGTAGACGATCGCGAGCGCGACCGTCATCGGGCTGAATTGCGGCGTGACCGCGACGCCGAACACGGACAGCGCCGCCGCGATCGCATGGCTCGTCGATACCGTGAAGTCGTACAGCATCGCGAGCACCGGCGAGCCGGGGCCGAGTTGCGCGAGCCATGCGAAGCCGAGCGTCGACACCATCTGCAGCGCGCCGAAGATCCACAGCCCGCGGCCGATCCCGATCTTCACGAGCCAGACGCCGCCGATGATGCCGCCGGCGACGCTCGCGACGAGCGCGGTGGTCTTCGCGACGATGCCGATCTCGGTGCGCGTGAAGCCGATGTCGAGGAAGAACGACGTCGACAGCGTGGTGGCCATCGTGTCGCCGATCTTGAACAGGAAGATGAACGCGATGACGAGCAGCGCGCCGCTCCAGCCGTCGCGCTGGATGAATTCGCGGAACGGCAGCACGATCGCGTCGCGCAGGTTGCGCGGCGGCGCGCCGACGACTTCCGGTTCGCGCACAAGCAGCGTCATCAGGATGCCCGGCAGCATGAACGCGCCGGTGAGCGCGAACACGGCGTCCCACGGCATGTGGTCGGACAGGATCAGCGCGAGCGAGCCGGGGATCAGCGCGGCGAGCTTGTATGCGTTCACGTGCACCGCGTTGCCGAGGCCTTGCTCGGTGTCGCGCAGCAGTTCGCGGCGATAGGCGTCGATCACGATGTCGGAGCTTGCGCCGAAGAACGCGACGAGCGTCGTGAGCGCGGCGACCGTCCAGATCGAGTCGCGCGGCGACACGAAGCCGAGCGCGGCGATCGCGCCGGCGACCAGCACCTGCGTGAGCAGCATCCAGCCGCGCCGGCGGCCCGGCCGCCAGCCGGGCAGGCGCGGGATGTAGCGGTCCATCAGCGGCGCCCACAGGAACTTCCACGTATACGGGAACTGGATCAGCGCGAACAGGCCGATTTCCTTCAGGTTCACGCCCTCGGAGCGCAGCCATGCCTGCACGAGGTAGACGAGCGTGAACAGGGGCAGCCCCGACGTGAAGCCCAGGAACACGCAGATCAGCATGTGCGTGTTCAGATAGGCGCGCCAGCCGGGGTGATCCTCGTGAGCGGTGAGTGCGGGCGCCTCGTGTGGCGTTTTGGACATGGACGGAAACTGGGTAGCGTTGACTGATGGCGGCGGCAGCGCAGGCGGCGGCGCGGGTAGCACAGGAGCGCGGCCGTACGTGCGTGCGGGCCGTCGGCGTCCGTCAACGGCCCCCCGGCTCAGCTGCGCTTGACGCGATAGACAGCAAGACTACCACGCCAGTTCGCTCCCCATCGAATCGGCTGGCCTTCGTGCAGCACGATGCGGTCGAGGATCGTGACGCCGACTTCCGGCGCGAGCGCCTCGAAATCCTTGATCGTCAGCACCCGGACGTTCGGCGTGTTGTGCCACTGGTAAGGCAGCGACTTCGACACCGGCATCCGGCCGCGCAGCACCGACAACCGGTGCGCCCAGTAGCCGAAGTTCGGGAACGACACGATGCATTCGCGTCCGACGCGCGCGGTTTCGCGCAGGATCGCGGCCGTCTGGTGGATCGTCTGAAGGGTTTGCGACAGGATCGCGAAATCGAAGCTGTGATCCTCGAACAGGCGCAGGCCGTCCTCGAGGTTCTGCTGGATCACGTTGATCCCGTTCTTCGCGCTGGCGAGCACGCCCGCGTCGTTCAGTTCGATCCCGTAGCCGGACACGTCGAGTTCTTCCGACAGCAGCGACAGCAGCGAGCCGTCGCCGCAGCCGAGGTCGAGCACGGTCGCGCGCGGTTCGACCCAGCGGGCGATCGCGCGGAAGTCCGCGCGGGCGGACAGGGAATTCAGTGCTTGCTGGTTCATGCCCCCACCTCGATGGCGATTCGTTCGTAATACGCGCGGAGCAGGTTGTGATAGCGCGCGTCGTCGAGCAGGAACGCGTCGTGGCCGTGCGGCGCGTCGATTTCCGCGTAGCTGACCGTGCGCTTGTTGTCGAGCAGCGCCTTCACGATCTCGCGCGAACGCGCCGGCGCGAAGCGCCAGTCGGTCGAGAAGCTCGCGATCAGGTATTTCGCCTGCGTGTGCGCGAGCGCGGCCGTCAGGTTGCCGTCGAACGCCTTCGCCGGATCGAAGTAGTCGAGCGCGCGCGTGATCAGCAGATAGGTGTTCGCGTCGAAGTAGTCGGCGAACTTGTCGCCCTGATAGCGCAGGTACGACTCGACCTCGAACTCCACGTCGAAGCTGAAGTTGTACGCGTCGAGCGCGCCGTCCGCACGGCGCAGCGCACGGCCGAATTTCTCGGCCATGTCGTCGTCGGACAGGTACGTGATGTGGCCGATCATCCGCGCGACGCGCAGGCCGCGCTTCGGCTTCACGCCGTGTGCGTAGTAGTCGCCGCCGTGGAAGTCGGGATCGGACAGGATCGCCGAGCGTGCGACCTCGTTGAACGCGATGTTCTGCGCGGACAGCTTCGGTGTCGACGCGATGTCGATGCAGTGCGCGACGCGCTCCGGATACATCAGGCTCCACGCGAGCGCCTGCATCCCGCCGAGGCTGCCGCCCATCACGGCGGCGAAGCGCTCGATGCCGAATGCGTCGGCGACGCGCGCCTGCGCGTGCACCCAGTCCTCGACGGTGACGACGGGGAAGCGCGCGCCGTACGGCTTGCCGGTCGACGGATCGATGCTCATCGGGCCGGTCGAGCCGAAACACGACCCGAGGTTGTTCACGCCGATCACGAAGAAGCGGTTGGTGTCGAGCGGCTTGCCGGGGCCGACCATGTTGTCCCACCAGCCGGTGCTGCGCGGATCGTCCGCGTAGACGCCAGCGACGTGGTGCGACGCGTTGAGCGCGTGGCAGACGAGCACCGCGTTCGAGCGCGCGGCGTTGAGCTCGCCGTACGTCTCGACGACGAGCTGATAGTTGCCGATCACGCTGCCGCTTTGCAAGCGCAGCGGTTCGGCGAAGTGCATGGTCTGTGGAGCGACGATGCCGATCGATTCCATTCGTTCCGCCTTATGCCATATGACTGGGCGGCTAAATGGTGTCGGCGAGGCGCGGAGTCGAAGGTGCGCGGCTGACGACCTCTTTAGCCGCATTTGTAGTGAACCGCCGGGGAACGACGCATCGACGCGTCAAGGCCCCGGCCGGTTCGCGCGCCCGCAATCGAGTCAGCAAATCGGCGCGCTTCCGGCCTGCCGCCAAGGGGGCGGCAAGTCGGCAAAGTATAGCGGAATTCCGCCGGAGGCGGATTGCATCGGGGCGTGCGGCCCGCTGGCCCGTTACCAGCAGCGGTACTTTGCCGTGAATTGCCCCGTGGCCACCGAGTAGTCGGACAGGTTGCCTTCCACGCGGAGGCTGGCCGATATCGAGAAGCGCTGGCTCACTTGTCCGGTCGTGCCGAGTCGGATGGAAGCGCGCGTCACTGCAGAATCAGCCGCAAATGCGCATCGGCCTGTTCCCCGGGCGGCTTCTGGAACCCGCCTTTGGCAAAGCGATGCCACCGGCCGATCACATAGCTGACGAGCAGGCTTGCGCGCGCGGCGGGATCGTAATCGGCCGGCAGCACGAACGGCGCCGCGCCGTCGGGCGCCTGGGATTCGGTGCGCGCGACCCGCAGGCACTGCTTGACGGTCGCCTCGATCCGGTCGAGCAGCTGGTTCACGCGCTCGGTGAGCCGCTCGTCCTCGCCGACCAGCGCCTCGCCGGTCAGCACGCGCGTCATGCCGGGGTTCTTCGCGGCGAAATTGAGCATCGTCAGCGCGATCGTGCGTGCCTGCAGCACGCCGTTCGGCTCCTTCGCGACGATCTGGTTGACGAGGCCGAACAGCGCCTGCTCGATGAACTCGATCAGCCCTTCGTACATCTTCGCCTTGCTGGAGAAGTGCCGGTACAGCGCGGCTTCCGACACGTCGAGCCGGGCCGCGAGCGAGGCCGTCGTGATTTTTTCGGGCTTCGGCGCCTCCAGCATCGCGGCGAGCGTCTGCAGGATCATCACGCGCCGCTCGCCCGGCTTCGGGCGCGGGCGGGACGGCGTGGCCTGGTCTTCCGTTACGGCTTGGTCCTGCGGGTAAGTCGGCTGCATTTTTGTCGCCCCGATCGTGTGCCCAGTCGCAGCGATTTTAACGAACGAATGCGCTGGTCGACATAATGCGGCCGGCCGATGTTCGGCAGATGACCCGGAAGGTGGCCCGTGATCCATACGGTGCCGATGCCGAGGCGCTTGTAGCGCTTCAGGTGGCTGCGCGTATCCTCGACGAGGATCGCGTCGGCGAGCCGCGCGTGCGCGACGCGCAGCGTGCGGCGCAGCATCGTGTGATCGGGCTTTGCGCGCCACGCACGCCGGTCTCGCATGTGCTCGATCGCGATCACGCGCTCGAACAGGCGTTCGATGCGCAGCTCGCGCAGCACCGCGCGCGCGTAGTTCTCGGGCGCGTTGGTCAGCACGAACTTGCGGCCCGGCAGCGCGGCGATGATGCGCGCGAGGCCGCGCTCGGCGCGCAGCATCGCGGGCAGGTCGGAAAACGTGTGCACGACCCGCAGGAAGTCGTTCGGATCGATCGGATGGTGGCGCGTGAGGCCGAGGAGCGCGGCGCCGTAGCGCTGCGTGTAGCCGGTGCGCAGGCGATCGGCTTCGACGCGCCCGACGTGGAGCGTGTCGATGATGTATTGCGTCATCGCGCGGTTGATCTCCGGGAAGATCGCGTGCGATGCGTGGTGAAGCGTGTTGTCGAGATCGAACAGCCAGACAGGCGAGCCGGCGCGCGGCCGGCTGCGGGAGATGCGCCGGCGTCGCAGCGACGCCGGCAGGTCGGGGCGGGTGGTCTTGCGGCGCGCGCTCAATGCGAGCGGATCATCGTGCCGAACGGCTGCTCGGTCAGGATTTCCAGCAGCACCGAGTGCTCGATGCGGCCGTCGACGATGTGCACCGACTTCACGCCGCTCTTCGCCGCGTCGAGCGCCGACGAGATCTTCGGCAGCATGCCGCCCGAGATCGTGCCGTCCTCGAACAGCGCGTCGATCTCGCGCGCCGACAGGTCGGTCAGCAGGTTGCCGTCCTTGTCCATCACGCCGGGGATGTTGGTCATCATCAGCAGCTTCTCGGCGTTCAGCACCGTGGCGAGCTTGCCCGCGACCAGATCGGCGTTGATGTTGTATGAGAGGCCGTCCTCGCCGAAGCCGATCGGCGAGATCACCGGGATGAATGCGTCGTCCTGCAGCGCCTTCACGACCGCCGGGTTGATCGCCTCGACTTCGCCGACCTGGCCGATGTCGATGTACTGGCCCGGATTGTCGCGGTCCGGCATCAGCAGCTTGCGAGCATGGATCAGGCCGCCGTCCTTGCCCGTCAGGCCCACCGCATGGCCGCCGAAGTGGTTGATCAGCATCACGATGTCCTGCTGGACTTCGCCGCCCAGCACCCATTCGACGACTTCCATCGTTTCTTCGTCGGTGACGCGCATGCCCTGGATGAAGGTGCCGGCCTTGCCGATCTTCTTCAGCGCATGATCGATCTGCGGGCCGCCGCCGTGGACGATCACCGGATTGATGCCGACCAGTTTCAGCAGGATCACGTCGCGCGCGAAACCCTGCTTGAGCCGCTCTTCCGTCATCGCGTTGCCGCCGTATTTGATCACCACGGTCTTGCCGTGGTAGCGGCGGATGTACGGCAGCGCCTCGGCGAGGATTTCTGCCTTCAGCGTGGGGGCGATCTGCGAGAGGTCGATGGGCTCGGACATGGCGGCGGCTCTGGCTGGGAACGGTTGAAACAGGGCGAATTGTACAGGAGTGGCGCAGCGCAGCATCGGGTTTTTGGGCTGGCCGGACGGCCGATCGCGCGGGCCCGGCGCCACGCGCGGCGGCCCGCCGGCCATGGCGCCGGACCCTGCGCCGAACCCCACGCCGAACTCTGCGCCGACCCCCGCGCCGACCCCTGCGCCGACCCCCGCGCCGGCGGCGCGAGCGGGGCGACGTGCGCCGCGTGCGGCGCGGTGTCGGCGGCACGCATCGGCCGGACGGCAGACGTGCAAAATCCGTGCGCCGCGCTATGCTTGTCGCGTAGGGCGACGTGCATGCCCGCTTTCACGCTTGAGCCATGACCGATTCCGCCGCCGCCGCCCGTTCGACCCCGCGCCGAGCGCGTTGCCCGCACTGCGGGCGCGGCTTCGACTGCGGCGCCGGCACGCAGCCGTTCGAGTGCTGGTGTGCATCGATGCCGGCCCTGCCCGGCGGCGCGCCGTCGGCAGCCGGTACGCGTTGCCGCTGTCCGGAGTGCCTCGCCGACGAGATCGCGCAACGCATGACCGGTGCGGCCGGCTGACGGTTGCCGGCCCGTGCAACCCGATGCAACGCCGGCTCGCCCGGTGCTCCGTTCGTCCCCACCGATCCGGCCCCCGGTAGAGGCGCCGGGCGCTAAACGGGTAAACTGCTCGGATGCAACGAATCACCACCACCGGGCGCGTCAACCTCAGTCACCTGTTCTGGCTGCGCAATCTCGCGATCATCGGCCAGCTCGTGACGATCGGCGTCGTGCAGACCTATTTCGGCGTGCATCTGCCGCTGCCGGCGATGCTGATGGTCATCGCGCTCGAAATCGTTTTCAACGCGCTGACCTGGGTGCGCGTGCTGCGCGCGCGGCCCGAGACCAATTTCGAGCTGCTCGGCCAGCTGTGGGTCGACCTCGGCGCATTGTCGGCGCTGCTGTTCCTGTCGGGCGGCACGACCAACCCGTTCGTGTCGCTGTACCTGCCGTCGCTCGCGATCGCGGCGGCCGTGCTGCCGTGGCACCTGATGATCTGGCTCGCGGCGTTCGCGGTCGCGTGCTACGCGGCGCTCGGCTTCGATTCGGTGCCGCTCAACATGGATAACCCGGCGAACCTGTTCGACTACTACCGCACCGGGATGTGGGCGAACTTCATGGTCAGCGTCGGGCTGATCGCATGGTTCGTCGCGCGCATGTCGAACGCGCTGCGCCAGCGCGATGCGGCGCTCGGCGAGGCGCAGGCGCACCTGCTGCGCGACGAGCGGGCGGTCGCGCTCGGCGTGCAGGCGGCCACCGTCGCGCACGAGATGGGCACGCCGCTGTCGACGATCGCGATGCTCGCGGAGGAACTGCGCGACGCGGCACGCGCCGATCCGGGGCTCGCGCGTTACGAGGGCGACCTGAAGGTGCTGGAAGAACAGATGACGCTCTGCACGTCGGCGCTCGCGCGGCTGCGCAGCCGCGCGAGCGCGCCGGCGAGCCGTCAGCCGGTGGATGACTGGCTCGACACGTTCGTCGAGCACTGGCGCCTGCGGCATCCGCACGTGCAGTTCGAGCTGCTGGGTGCGCGCCCGTCTGGCGTCGCGCTCGACGACACGGTCGCGGCCGGCCAGATCCTGACGATCCTGCTCGACAATGCCGCGCGGGCGAGCCCGCACCGCGTGACGCTGGCCGCGAAGCTCGCGCACAACGACCGGGCGGGCGACCAGATCGAATTCGAAGTATGCGACGACGGCCCGGGCATTCCGGCCGCATTGCGCGAATCGCTCGGCGCGATGCCGGTCGACAGCACGCAGGGCGGACACGGGGTCGGCCTGTATCTTGCGTTCAGCGCGGCCGCGCGCCTCGGCGGCGAGGTCGAGCTGTCCGATGTCACGCCGCGCGCGGCGGGCGGCAACGGGCGCGCGGGTGGCGGTGCGAACGGTCACGCCGCTGCTGCGTCGGGCCAGCGCGCGAGCGAACGAGCGGCAGCCGCGCCGGACAGCCGCCCGGCTGGCGTCACCGGTCGCGGCACCCGCGCGGTGCTGCGCCTGCCGGTGGCGCGCGTCACGGCGCCGGCCGCCTCAACCAACACGTAGACGGAGAAACCACATGAGCGAGAACAATTTCCTGGTGATCGACGACAACGAGGTGTTCGCGGGCACGCTCGCGCGCGGCCTCGAGCGCCGCGGCTACGCGGTCCAGCAGGCGCACGACAAGGAGGCGGCGCTGCGGCTCGCGGCCGGCGGCAAGTTCCAGTTCATCACCGTCGACCTGCATCTCGGCGACGATTCGGGGCTGAGCCTGATCGCGCCGCTGTGCGACCTGCAGCCCGACGCGCGGATTCTCGTGCTGACCGGCTACGCGAGCATCGCGACCGCCGTGCAGGCCGTGAAGGAAGGCGCCGACAACTATCTCGCGAAGCCGGCGAACATCGAGTCGATCCTGGCCGCGCTGCAGACCAACGCGAGCGAAGTGCAGGCCGACGAGGCGCTCGAGAATCCGGTCGTGCTGTCGGTCGACCGGCTCGAATGGGAGCACATCCAGCGCGTGCTCGCGGAGAACAACAACAACATTTCGGCAACCGCGCGCGCGCTGAACATGCACCGTCGCACGCTGCAGCGCAAGCTCGCGAAGAAGCCGGTGCGGCAGTAAGCGGCGCGGCGGCAGCGGCCGGCCGCCCCCAACGAAAACGGGCGGCCCCGAAGGAGCCGCCCGTTTCGCATTCGCCGCCGCGCGCGTTACAGCACGTAGCGCGACAGGTCTTCGTCCTGCGACACTTCGCCGAGCGCACGGTCGACATACTGCGCGTCGATCGTCACGCGCTCGCCGGCGTGGTTGCCGGCCGAGAACGACACTTCCTCGAGCAGCTTCTCGATCACCGTGTAGAGCCGGCGCGCACCGATGTTCTCGGTCTTCTCGTTGACCGCGTACGCGATCTCGGCCAGGCGGCGAATGCCGTCTTCGGCGAACTCGAGCTGCACGTCTTCAGTGGCGAGCAGCGCCTGGTACTGTTTGACGAGGCTGGCATCGGTCGCGACGAGGATTGCCTCGAAATCCTTCACCGACAGCGAGTCGAGCTCGACGCGGATCGGGAAGCGGCCCTGCAGTTCGGGAATCAGGTCGCTCGGCTTCGCGAGGTGGAATGCGCCGCTCGCGATGAACAGGATGTGATCGGTCTTCACCATCCCGTACTTCGTGTTGACCGTCGTGCCCTCGACGAGCGGCAGCAGGTCGCGCTGCACGCCCTGGCGCGACACTTCGCCGCCGCTGCCTTCGTTGTTGCGCGACGTGATCTTGTCGATCTCGTCGAGGAACACGATGCCGTTCTGCTCGACGTTCTGCACGGCCTTCGTCTTCACTTCCTCGTCGTTGAGCATCTTCGCCGCTTCCTCGTCGGTCAGCAGCTTCAGCGCTTCCTTGATCTTCACCTTGCGGCGCTGCTTCTTGCCGCTGCCGAGGTTCGAGAACATCGAGCGGATCTGCTCGGTCATTTCTTCCATCCCCGGCGGCGCCATGATGTCCATGCCGGCCGACGGCTGCTCGAGGTCGAGCTCGACTTCCTTGTCGTCGAGCTGGCCTTCGCGCAGGCGCTTGCGGAAGGTCTGGCGCGTCGCGTTGTTGTCGTCGTTCGCGTGGTCGGCATTGCCGCCGAAGCCCACCGCGCGCGGCTGCGGCAGCAGGATGTCGAGGATGCGGTCTTCCGCCTGGTCGGTGGCCTTGCTGCGCACCTTGCGCATCTCGGATTCGCGCGTCTGCTTGACCGAGATCTCGATCAGGTCGCGCACGATGCTGTCGACGTCGCGGCCGACGTAGCCGACCTCGGTGAACTTGGTCGCTTCGATCTTGATGAACGGCGCGTCGGCGAGCTTCGCGAGGCGTCGTGCGATTTCGGTCTTGCCGACGCCCGTCGGCCCGATCATCAGGATGTTCTTCGGCGTGATTTCCTGGCGCAGCGGGTCGGCGACCTGCTGGCGGCGCCAGCGGTTGCGCAGCGCGACCGCGACGGCCTTCTTCGCCTTGGCCTGGCCGATGATGTGCTTGTCGAGTTCCGAGACGATCTCGGCAGGGGTCATGGTGCTCATGGGGCGGTCCTTACTCGATCGTTTCGATGATGCGGTTGTGGTTCGTGTAGATGCACATGTCGCCGGCGATCTCGAGCGACTTCTCGACGATCTCGCGCGGCGACAGCTCGGTGTTCTCCGCGAGCGCGCGGGCCGCGGCCTGCGCATAGGCGCCGCCCGAACCGATCGCGCAGATGCCGCCTTCCGGGTCGAGCACGTCGCCGTTGCCGGTGATCACGAGCGTGGTGGTCGCGTCGGCCGTGATCAGCATCGCCTCGAGGCGGCGCAGCATCCGGTCGGTGCGCCAGTCCTTCGCGAGCTCGACGGCCGCGCGGGTCAGGTTGCCCTGGTGCTTCTCGAGCTTCGCCTCGAAGCGATCGAGCAGCGAGAACGCATCGGCGGTGCCGCCCGCGAATCCGACCAGTACCTGGTTGTTGTAGATCCGCCGCACTTTCCGCGCGCCACCCTTCATGACGATGTTGCCGAGGGTTACCTGGCCGTCGCCGCCGAGCGCGACCTTGTCGCCGCGCCGGACCGAAACGATGGTCGTGCCGTGAAATTGCTCCATCTGCGTTCCTTGAGAAAAACGGGGAAGAGTCGGGCGGCGCGACGCGCCGCCGCGTGAATCCGCAGTGCGCCGGGGAGCGGCCCGGCGCGCGTCCGTTTCATTTTAGGGCGGGCGCCGGGATATCAAGAGGGGGACGCAAATCGGCCGGCGGGCCGGGAACCGGTGCCGGAAAAACAAAAAGCGCGCGGCAGGCCGCGCGCTTTCGGGAAGCAGCGTGTCGGAGCGGAACGCCGCTCGATCAGTCGCCGAACAGCTTTTGGCGCAGCTCGCGGCGCTCTTGCGCCTCGAGCGACAGCGTGGCCGTCGGACGCGCGAGCAGGCGCGGAATGCCGATCGGTTCGCCGGTTTCCTCGCACCAGCCGTAGTCGCCGGAATCGATGCGGGCGAGCGACTGCTGAACCTTCTTGAGGAGCTTGCGCTCGCGATCGCGCGTGCGCAGCTCGAGCGCGTGCTCTTCCTCGATCGTCGCGCGGTCGGCGGGATCGGGGACGATCACCGTCTCGCGCAGGTTCTCGGTCGTCTGGCCTGCGTTCTTGAGGATGTCCGCCTGCAACTGTTCGAGCCGATTTTTGAAGAAGGCGAGCTGATCCTCATTCATGTAATCCTTGTCGCTCATCTTCAGGATTTCGGCTTCGGTCAAGAGTTTCTTCGTCATCTGCTTGCTTCTTCAATGTGCGGCAAATCAGGAGATAGTGCCTGCACTTTGGGATTACCCGCAACTGCCGCTTGCAATCATTTGCGATTTGCCGTCGCGGGGCCGAAAGCCTCTGGAAAACCGGTTCTCAAATACCAGGACAGGCCTGGCGCGGATTTGCGCGCGCGGCGAACCGGTACTGCGCGGCAGATCGCATCGGCCGCGGCCGGGTGGCGGATGGGCGATCCGGCGCGGTTGCGATGCCCGGGTAATGGTTCTGCAAGAACCGGGCCTGTTATTGCCGTACTCCAGCGGGCACGTATTGTAACTGAATCGCAAGCGGGCGCCGTATCGGGTCGATCCCCGTCGGCTGCGCCAATATCTAGAAAATATAACGCGCAAATCGCGAAAAAGCGATGACGGCGAAACCCTGCCCGGAAACGGCACCCCGCAAGCCCCGCGGCCGCCCGCGAAGGCGGCCGCACGGAAGGCCTGCGACACCGGCCCGACCGCTCAGGCGAGGCAGGCGTCGAGGCCGTCGGTGATCAGGTCCTGCGGCAGGTCGACGCCGATGAACACCATCTTGTTGGTCTTCTTCTCGACCGGCAGCCACTTCGCGGCGAGGTCGCTGCCCATCATCTGGTGCACGCCCTGGAACACGACCTTGCGGTCGACGCCCTTCATGTACAGCACGCCCTTGTAGCGCAACATCCGTTCCCCGTAGATCTGCAGGATGCCGCCGAGGAAGTCTTCCAGCTTGTTCGGGTCGAACGGACGGTCGTTGCGGTACACGAACGACTTGATCTTGTCGTCGTGGTGCGCGTGATGGTGATGGCCGTGGTCGTGATCGTGCGCGCATTGACCGTGATCGTGGTCGCAATCCGCGTGATCGTGATCATGGTCGTGATCGTGGTGATGGTGCGCGTGGTCGTCCTCGGCGAGGAAGTCCGGGTCGATCTCGAGCTTCGCGTTCAGGTTGAAGCCGCGCAGGTCGAAGATTTCCTTGATGTCGGCTTCGCCAAAATTCACGACCTTGATCGTCGCCTTCGGGTTCATGTGCATCAGGCGGTGCTTGAGCGCCGCGACGGCCTGGTCGTCGACGAGGTCCGACTTCGTGATGAACAGGCGATCGGCGAAGCCGACCTGGCGCTGCACCACTTCGTGTTCGTCGAGCTGCGCGTTCGCATGCTTAGCGTCGACCAGCGTGATGACGGCGTCGAGCAGGAAATCGTCGGCGATCTCGCTGTCGATGAAGAAGGTCTGTGCGACGGGGCCCGGGTTCGCGAGGCCGGTCGTCTCGATCACGATGCGGTCGAAGTCGAGCTTGCCTTCGCGCTTCTTCGCGGCCAGATCGCCGAGCGCGCGGGCGAGGTCGCCGCGGATCGTGCAGCAGATGCAGCCGTTGCTCATCTGGATGATCTGCTCGTTCGTGTCCTGGACGAGGATCTCGTTGTCGATGTTCTCTTCGCCGAACTCGTTCTCGATCACGGCGATCTTCATGCCGTGCTGTTCATTCAGGATGCGCTTGAGCAGCGTCGTCTTGCCGCTGCCGAGGAAGCCGGTGAGGATGGTGACGGGAGTGGCCATGTCGGTCGCCTGTGGTTCGTGAATCGGGGTCAAAACCAGGATGTGTGCGTCGCGCCGTCGACTCGCGAGCCGGGGCGCACAACCATCCATTGAAACATACCTGTCAAGCCCTCGCCCGTCGTCCGGACGACAGGCGAGAGCGCGGTTCCGCCAGCGCACGAACGGCCGGCGGACGGGTGTGCGTCTAGATCGGGGCGATCAGACGATTTGCAACAGCAGGCCCTTCAGATATTCGCCTTCCGGGAACGCGGCGAGCAGCGGGTGATCGACGCCCGCGCCGAGCCGCTTCAGGATCCGCGCGTCGACCTTCGCGTCGGCAGCCGCGCCCGCGACGATCTTCTGGAACAGGTCCATGTCGATCGCGCCCGAGCACGAGTACGTGAACAGCAGGCCGCCCGGACGCAGCAGCTTGAAGCCGCTCAGGTTGATGTCCTTGTAGGCGCGCGACGCGCGATCGACGCTGTCGCGCGTCGGCGCGAACTTCGGCGGATCGAGCACGATCAGGTCGAAGCGCTCGCCTTCGTCGACGAGGCGGCGCAGCGTCTTGAACGCGTCCGCGTCGAGCCAGGTCGCGCGGTCGGGATCGAAACCGTTCGCGACGACGTTCTGCTGCGCGAGCGCGAGCGCGTCGCCCGACGAATCGATCGACACGACGCGTTTCGCGCCGCCCTTGAGCGCCGCGAGCGAGAAGCCGCCCGTGTAGCAGAAGCAGTTCAGTACGTCGCGGCCGTCCGCGTATTGCGCGACGAGCGCGCGGTTGTCGCGCTGGTCGACGTAGAAGCCGGTCTTGTGGCCGTTCGGCACGTCGACGTGATAACGCACGCCGTTTTCGTTCGCGATCAGCGTAGCGGGCGGCGCGTCGCCGGCGAGCACGCCGGTCGTCTGCGCGAGCCCTTCCTTGTCGCGGATCGACACGTCCGAGCGTTCGTACACGTTCGGGCAGTCGGTCGCGCCGCTGAGCGCCGCGACGATCGCATCCTTCCATGCCTCGACGCCCGCGGCCATGAACTGGCACACGAGCTGGCCGCGCGGCGCGGCGCCCGGCTCCGCCGTGTCCGCGACGTAGTAGTCGACGATCAGCCCCGGCAGCCCGTCGGCTTCGCCGAACACGAGCCGCACCGCGCCCGTGCCCGACACCATCGTCGTGCGGTGCGCGACCGCGCGCTGCACGCGGCGCTTGAAGAAGGCGTGATCGATCGGCTCGTTTTCGTCGAAGCTCCACACGCGCACGCGGATCTGCGACTGCGGGCTGTACGCGCCGCGCGCGAGGAAGCGGCCGTCGTGCGCGCGCACGACCACGGTCGCGCCGGGGGCGGGCGTGCCGTCGACGCGGTCGATCGCATTGGCGTAGATCCACGGATGCCGGCGCAGCAGCGATTTTTCCTTGGACGGTCTGAGTGTGACGGTTTGCATGATCGGATCGATTGGGGCCGCGGACGGCGCCGGCCGTTGCCGGCCGCCGCGCGCGGCGGGTAGGGCGGAACGCGCGTCAGTCGCGCTTCTTCGCGCGCGGATGCGCGCTGTCGTAAATTTTCGCGAGATGCTGGAAGTCGAGCGACGTGTAGACCTGCGTGGCGGCGACGCTCGCGTGGCCCAGCAGCTCCTGCACCGCGCGCAGGTCGCCGCTCGACTGCAGCACGTGCGTCGCGAACGAATGGCGCAGCACGTGCGGGTGGACGTTGGCGGGGATGCCCGCGGCCAGCGCCGCGCGCTTCACGCGGTCGCGCACGACGCCCGGCGCCATCCGGTTGCCGCGCACCGACACGAACAGCGGATGCGGATCGTGCTTCACGAATTCGCCGCGCACCGCGAGCCACGCGTTCAGCGCGTCGATCGCCTTGCGGCCGACCGGCACCTTGCGCTCCTTGTTGCCCTTGCCGCGCACGGTGACTTCGGCTTCGGCGAGATCGAGCCAGCCGGCCGAGCGGTAGCCGTCGGCCTGCGTATACATGACGTCGAGCCCGACCAGTTCCGCGAGGCGCAGCCCGGACGAATAGAACAGCTCGAGGATCGCGTGATCGCGGATGCCTTCGGTCGTGCCGGCGAGCGGCGTATCCATGAGTGCGACCGCATCGTCGACCGACAGCGCCTTGGGCAGCGATTTCTCGCGTTTGGGCGCGCGCACCCCGGCAACGGGATTCGCGGGCAGCTCGACGCGCTGCGCGAGCCAGCGATAGAACGCACGCCATGCGGAAAGCCGGTGCGAGATCGAGCGAGCTGACAAGCCGCCCGCGTGTGCGCGCACGACCGCGCCGCGCATGTCGGCGGCCGTCAGCGCGTCGAGCGGGCGGCCGGCGGCGAGTTTCTTCAGTTCGTCGAGTTCGTGCGTGTACGCACGCAGCGTGTGTTCCGACAGCTGCCTGACGTGTTTCAGGTTCGACAGGTAGGCGGCGATCGGATCGTCGGTCATCGCGGGAGCGATCTCAATGCGGCAGCAGACGCGTGAGCGCGGCGCTCGCGAGCGTCGCGATCTGCGCGAGGAAGTCGGTCGCCATCCCGTCGTGGAAGCGGCGCGGATCGGGCGAGCCGAGCACGAGCAGGCCGAACGCGGGCGCATCGGTGCCGCCGAGCGGCGCACGCAGCGCGAGCAGTGCGACCGACGTGGCCGCGCCGTCGCCGGCCGGCGCGGCTTCGGCGCCTTCCGCCGCATTCGCGGCCGGCGCCGCGAGCGCGGGCGCGAGCCACTGGGCCGCTTCGAATCCGGTGTTCGCGCCGCAGTACGGCGTCGACAGCCCGTTCGTGAAGAGGCGCACTTCCTCGCCGACCTGGCGCGCGAAATCGGCCTGCGCATAGGTGTCGGCGACGTCCCAAACGCGCAGCGCGGTTTGCGGCACATCGAACACGTCGGCGATGCCTTCGGCGATCGTGCGCGGCAGCGCGTACGGGTCGCGTTCCGCGATCACGCGCGCGGTCCAGCGGCTGAACTTCGCGGACAGGCTGTCGTTCTCGTGGCCGTAGCGCACGAGCTCGGCGAGCCGGCGCTCGAGATGCTTGTTCTTGTCGCGCAGCATCTCCATCTGCCGCTCCTGCAGCGAGATCGCGGCCTTGCCGTGCGGGTTCGCGAGACGGATCGTCGCGAGCAATTCCGCGTGTTGCGCGAAGAATTCGGGATTGGCGAGCAGGTAGTCGGCGACTTCGCGATCGTTCATGTGGCTGGAGCGTTCTTCGGTTATCGGGACGTTGAAGGGTCAGACGTTCAGGTCGATCTCGCCTTCGAACACGGTCGTGGCGGGCCCGGACATCATCAGCGCGGCGGCTTCGTCGCGCGCGCCGCCCCAGCCGATCGTCAGCGTGCCGCCATGCGTGTGCACGGTCACCGGCGAATCGAGCAGGCCGCGCCGGATGCCGGCCGCCACCGCCGCGCACGCGCCGGTGCCGCATGCGAGCGTCTCGCCCGCGCCGCGTTCGTACACGCGCAGCTTCACCTCGCTGCGCGACACGATCTGCATGAAGCCGGCGTTCACGCGCTGCGGGAAGCGGGCGTGGCGCTCGATCAGCGGGCCTTCGTCAAGCACGGGATACGCTTCGACGTCGTCGACGACCTGCACCGCGTGCGGGTTGCCCATCGACACCGTCGAGATCCAGCGCGTGTGGCCGCCGACGTCGAGTGGCCACAGCGTGTCGTTGCCTTCCGTCCGGCCGTCGAGCCCCGCGGCGTCGAACGGCACCTCCGCCGGCGCAAACACGGGCGCGCCCATGTCGACGACGACTTCGCCGTTGTCCTGCATCGTCAACGTGATCAGGCCCTTCATCACCTGCACGCGCACGCTGCGCTTGTCGGTCAGGCCGCGGTCGCTGACGAACTTCACGAAGCAGCGCGCGCCGTTACCGCAGTGTTCGACTTCGCCGCCGTCGCAATTGAAGATCCGGTACTTGAAATCCGCGCCGTCGACGGTCGGTTTCTCGACGAGCAGCAACTGGTCGGCGCCGATGCCGAAGTGTCGGTTGGCGAGCGCGCGCACCTGCGCCTCGGTGAGCGGCGGCAGCGCGCGCGAATAGCTGTCGAGCACGACGAAGTCGTTGCCCGCGCCGTGCATCTTGGTGAACGAGAGTTTCACTGGGTCCGGAATTCCATGGCGAACAGGGCGGCCGGCACGACGGACGCGGCGCGCCGTCATGCCGGGCGGCGTCGTTCGTCGTGCTGATCTCAACCGCAAATGATACATGCAGCCGACAGGGGCGTCCTGCGCGGGCGGGGCGCCGGGCGTCGTTCGGGGGCGCGGAGCGCGGCGATGCCGGCCGATCGGCTGACTGGTCGCGTGGGCACCGAGTCGGCAGATTGAGGTGGTGCGGTGTGGCGAGCGTTGTCGGGACAGGTGAATCCGGCGGTACGCGTCGCGCCGTTGCCAGCGCACGGGATTTCGCCGCGTGCGCGTTTTCGTACCGGTCAAATTGACAAATCAATCAGGCGATTCGTATAGTCTGGCTATACGCCATGTGGGCCATGCCGTCGAATCGCACTCGAGTGTGGGAGGCCCATGATCAAGTCATGGCAGCACAAGGGGCTGGAAGCGTTTTTCACGAACGGGAGCAAGGCTGGCATCCGGCCGGATCATGCCCCGAGGTTGCGGCGCCAGCTTGCCCGTCTCGACATGGCGAGCCAGCCGTTCGACATGAACGTACCCGGCTGGCGCCTGCATGGCCTCGCCGGCGGGCTGGAGGGTTACTGCTCGGTGAGCGTGAGCGTCAACTGGCGCCTGACGTTCAGATTCGAGGGCCCGGATGCCGTCCTGGTCAACTATCAAGACTATCACTGAGGTCATTCAACGCCATGACTCGCATCTTCAATCCGCCCCATCCGGGCGAGGCGCTGCGCGACGACGTCTTGCCGGCGCTCGGCCTGACCGTCACCGAAGCCGCCGCGCAGCTCGGCGTCACGCGCGCGGCGCTGTCGCGCATCCTGCACGGCCATGCCGGCATCTCGCCTGAAATGGCGCTGCGTCTCGAAGCGTGGCTGGGCGAGGAAAACGGCGGGAAGGCGGATCTGTGGCTGGCGCAGCAGTCGGCCTACGATCTCTGGCAGGCGCGCGCGAAAGGCGCGCCGAAAGTGGCGAGGGTGCAGGCGCGCATCTGACGACGCGCCCGCGGTTCGACTCAGTAGAGGCTCGGCTCGCCGGGCGGGCGCGTCTTGAAGCGCTTGTGCACCCAGTAATACTGCTCGGGCATCAGCGGAATCTGCTCTTCGAGGAATTCGTTCATCCGCCGCGCGTCGAGATCGTCGTCGCCGGTCGGATAGTGATCCCACGGCTTGAACACCTTCAGCCGGTAACCCTGGTAGTTCGGCAGCACTTCGCCGATGAACGGCACGACCTGCGCGCGGCCCGTCTTCGCGAGCCGGCCGACGGCCGTCAGCGTGCACGCGGGCACGCCGAAGAAGGGTACGAACGTCGAATTGCGCAGCCCGTAGTCCATGTCGGCGCCGAGCATCACCGGCTTGCGGTCGCGCAGCCAGCGCAGCACGACGCGCGCGCTGTCCGCGCGGCCGACCATCTCGGCGTCGAAACGCCCGCGCGCCTTCTTCGCTTCTTCCTCGAGTATCGCATTCGAGAACGGCTGGTACAGCGATCCGCAACGGCGCTGGAGCGAACGGTTCAGCCAGATCGAGCCGGCTTCGATGCCGACGAAATGCAGGCCCAGGAACAGCGTCGGGGGCAGATCGGGGTCCGTGAGATCGACCGCGCTGTCGACCTGGATCAGTTTCGCGAGCTTGCGCTCGGAGCCGAACCACTGGACGCTGCGCTCGACGTAGCTGCGGATCGCGTGGCGGAAATGCCGGCCCGCCACTTCCTCGCGCCGCTCGTCGCTCCAGTCGGGGAAGCAGAGTTTCAGATTGGTATGTACGATGCGCTTTCGCCGGCTGGGAATCTGGTACAGCAGCCAGCCGAGGCCGTCGCCGAACCGTGCGGTCAGACCGTACGGCAGCAGGGCGAGCAGCTTCAGCAAGCCGATGGCGAGGTGCGTGCCGAGGCGGCCTAGCATGCGGAATCTCCGTGGGGCCGGCTGGCCGGCGCGTTGCGAACAGGGGGGTAGGACAGCGGACGATGCAGCACGTGTGGCGCTCTGTGACAATTCACGAAAGCCGCTATAATACGGGCTTCGCCGAGTTAACTGACAACTTGCGGGGCGAAGCCGGCTGGCGCGAAGCGCGCTGCCCGGTCCTGGTAATCCGCTAAAGCGTCGCCGCTTCAGGCCAACGAAGCTGGCTACGTGAAACCCACCGTAACCACACAGGAGCCTGAAAAAGTGGCAAACGATTATCTCTTCACGTCCGAATCCGTCTCCGAAGGCCATCCGGACAAGGTCGCGGACCAAATCTCGGACGCGATTCTCGACGCCATCCTCGAGCAGGACAAATACTCCCGCGTTGCGGCCGAAACGCTGTGCAACACGGGTCTAGTCGTGCTGGCCGGTGAAATCACCACGACGGCCAACATCGACTACATCCAGATCGCGCGCGACACCATCAAGCGCATCGGCTACGACAACACCGACTACGGCATCGACTACAAGGGCTGCGCGGTGCTCGTCGCGTACGACAAGCAGTCGCCGGACATCGCGCAAGGCGTCGACCGCGCGCATGACGACAACCTCGATCAAGGCGCGGGCGACCAGGGCCTGATGTTCGGTTACGCGTGCGACGAAACGCCGGAACTGATGCCGCTGCCGATCTACCTGTCGCACCGTCTCGTCGAGCGCCAGGCCAGCCTGCGCCGCGACGGCCGCCTGCAGTGGCTGCGCCCGGACGCGAAGTCGCAGGTCACGGTCCGCTACGTCGACGGCAAGCCCGATTCGATCGACACCGTCGTGCTGTCGACGCAGCACGCACCGGACATCGAGCTGCCGGCGCTGCGCGAAGCCGTGATCGAGGAAATCATCAAGCCGACGCTGCCGGCCGACCTGATCAAGGGCGACATCAAGTTCCTGGTGAACCCGACCGGCCGGTTCGTGATCGGTGGCCCGCAGGGCGACTGCGGCCTGACGGGTCGCAAGATCATCGTCGACACCTACGGCGGTGCCGCACCGCACGGCGGCGGCGCGTTCTCGGGCAAGGATCCGTCGAAGGTCGACCGTTCGGCAGCGTATGCCGGCCGTTACGTCGCGAAGAACATCGTCGCGGCAGGTCTCGCATCGCGCGCGCTGATCCAGGTGTCGTACGCGATCGGCGTTGCCGAGCCGACCTCGGTGATGGTCAACACGTTCGGCACGGGCCGCGTGTCGGATGCGGTGATCACGAAGCTCGTCCGCGAGCATTTCGACCTGCGTCCGAAGGGCATCATCAAGATGCTCGACCTGCTGCGCCCGATCTACGAGAAGACGGCCGCTTACGGCCACTTCGGCCGCGACGAGCCGGAATTCTCGTGGGAAGCAACCGACAAGGCACTCGCGCTGGCCGAAGCGGCTGGCGTGGAGCCGACGGCACGCGTCGCATAAGCGTCGTCCGCCTGAAACGAAAAACCCCGGCATGCCGGGGTTTTTTTATGCGCGTCGCGCGCCGGCGGAATGACGGCGCGCGCGACGATCGTGGCGGGCAGCGTGCCGCCGGCTCGGCTTCAGCGTGCGCCGAACCCGAACCAGCCGTTGCTCGCCGCGAGGCGGCGCGGGCGATTGACGCGGCGCTGCGGGCCCAGCGTGCGGCGCAGCGCGAGCGCGCGCAGCGACGACGGTTTCTGCAGCAGCGAGCGCAGGCCGGCGCGGCGGGCGAACGCCTGTGCGCTCATCATCGAGAAGAACGCGTGGAACCACGCGCGGATGCCGTCCAGCCGGCTGTGCGCGTGCGTGTGCTCGGCGAGCGCCTGCGTGCGCGCGCGGTGATGGCGCAGCGGGCGGGAGCGGACGGCACGACGCGCTTCGCAGCGCGGCTGAGACGGGAAGTCAGACGGAATGGCATGTGAACGATGCTTCGCTTGTATGGATGGCGCCCTTGAAGAGCGCACTGGTATGAACGGCCTCGGATGGCGCAACGGATCTTACCGAAAGTCGTTGCGCGCCGCGCCCGCCAGAATTGACAGGCCGCGACAGGCTACCGGGGTTTCATGACGTGCAAAAGTCGCGATAAACCCTTGTGCCGCAAGCGTGTCGTCGCATACCGCCTGTCGCTGAGGCTCGCGCCGCGCCGCACAGTTCCCTTGAGCCAGATCAAATCGGCGATTGGCATGCCCCTGCGTACGACAATGGCGCTGTTCGCGGCATCCGGCGCCGATTTACAATCGTCACATTCACACAATAAACGTCTGGCATCCCATGTCGTCTTCATTGCAGTCGGAATCGATCCGCGCGCAAGTCGCGGAATTGCGCGAACGCGGCTTCGTCGTCGCGCGCGGCCTCGTCGGCGAAGCGCAGTGCGCGACGCTCAAGCGGATCGCGGGGCGCCAGTTGCAGGAAGCGGCGGAGCCGATCGAGTTCGAGGCGGATTTGCGCTACCCGGGCGCGCCCGAGTCGAAGCATGCGCCGGGCGGGCATACGGTGCGGCGGCTGCTGGACGCCTACACGCGCGATCCGGCGTTCGCCGAGCGCGCGATCGCGCCGGAAATCGGCGCGTGGATGCGCGAGTACTTCGGCGAGCAGCCGGTGCTGTCGCGCGCGCATCACAACTGCATGATGACGAAGCATCCGGCGTACGGCAGCCTGACGGGCTGGCATCGCGACTTCCGCTACTGGTCGTTCGAACGCGCGGACATGGTGTCGGTGTGGCTCGCGCTCGGCCCGGAAACGAATGAAAACGGGGCGCTCTGGCTGGTGCCGGGTTCGCACACGGCCGAATTCGGGCCGGAAGCGTTCGACGACGCGAAGTTCTTCCGCAGCGACCTGCCGGAAAACCGCAAGATGATCGACGCGGCAACCTGCCCGCCGCTCCAGACGGGCGACGTCGTGTTTTTCCACTGCAACACGCTGCATTCGGCGGGGCAGAACCGCTCCGACCAGGTGAAGTTCTCGCTCGTCTACACGTATCACGGCGTGAGCAACCGGCCGGTGCCGGGCACGCGTTCGGCGGCGAAGCCGGAAGTGCAGTTCTAGCAGCGGTTCGGGCGGCGCTGCAGCCGCGTCGATGGTTCGATGCGGCGCGGCGGCCGCATGAGCGGATGAAGAAATGGGCGGCCTGGCCGCCCGTTGCGTTTTGTGCGGCCCGCATCGCGCGAGGCGGGCACGTCGTCGTGCGTCACGCGGCTGCGAGATCAGCGCTTGTTGGCCGGCATCGCGAGGCCGATCAGGCCGATCAGCATCGCGACGGCGCCCCCGGCGATCAGCAGGATCGTTTTCGTGGCGGGCGAGCCGGTGAAGAAGCGCGACACGTTGTCGTTGATCGAATGGAACGACTGGCCGCCGAAATACAGCAGCACGACGCCGCCGACGAGCAGCGCAACCGAGATGACCCGGGACATACCAACCTCGCTGTAACGGTGATTCGAGACGCCGCAGTGTAGGCGACGCGCGCAGCCGCGTCCATTGCCGTGCGCGCATCGGCCACGTTCGCTACCATAGCCGTCGTATGTTTCCTTCGCCGCCGGCGCGTGATGTTCGCGCGCGGCGCGCGTCCCTTCCCCGACGTCCTGACGGAACCGACTCATGGCCTACGAAGCAGCTTCCGAACGTTATGCCGACATGCAATACCGCACCTGCGGCAAATCCGGGCTCAAACTGCCCGCCTTGTCGCTCGGCCTGTGGCACAACTTCGGCGACTCGACGCCGATCGCGACGCAGCGCGAGATCCTGCGCACCGCGTTCGACCTCGGCATCAATCACTTCGACCTCGCGAACAACTACGGGCCGCCGTACGGCAGCGCCGAAACCAACTTCGGCCGGCTGCTGAAGGAAGATTTCCGGCCGTACCGCGACGAGCTGCTGATCTCGACGAAGGCCGGCTGGGACATGTGGCCGGGGCCGTACGGCAGCGGCGGCGGGTCGCGCAAGTACGTGCTCGCGAGCCTTGACCAGAGCCTGCAGCGCATGGGCCTCGACTACGTCGACATCTTCTATTCGCACCGCTTCGACGCGCACACGCCGCTCGAGGAAACCGCCGGCGCGCTCGCATCGGCCGTGCAGCAGGGCAAGGCGCTGTATATCGGCATCTCGTCGTACTCGGCCGCGAAGACGCGCGAGATGGCCGAACTGCTCGCGCAATACAAGGTGCCGCTGCTGATCCACCAGCCGTCGTACAACATGCTGAACCGCTGGATCGAGCCGGACCTGCTCGGCACGCTCGACGAGATCGGCACGGGCAGCATCGCGTTCACGCCGCTCGCGCAGGGGCTGCTGACGTCGAAATACCTGAACGGCGTGCCGGACGACGCACGCGTGAACAAACCGGGCGGCGGCTCGCTGAAGCAGGATCACCTGAGCGCGGAGAACCTCGAGCACGTGCGCAAGCTCAACGGTATCGCCGAGCGGCGCGGGCAGAGCCTCGCGCAAATGGCGCTCGCGTGGGTGCTGCGCGATGGCCGCGTGACGTCCGCACTGATCGGCGCGAGCCGTGCGGAGCAGGTGCGTGAAAACGTCGGCGCGCTGAAGAATCTCGAATTCTCGGCCGACGAACTCGCGGAGATCGATCGCCACGCAATCGAGGGCGGCATCAATCTGTGGGAAAAGCCGTCCACCGATCAGGCGATCTGACCGGCAGCAACGACCGTCGATACGGGATGCGAAGCATTGCATGCCGTATCGCCGCGCACGCACACACGCCGTCGCGTCGCTGCAATGCAGCGACGTGACCGCCGCGCGCCGACGCGTGGCTAGAGGAGTGCAGGCAGGCCCTCGACGAGCAATACCGCAACGCCGACGCCGAGGATGACGCCGAGCACGCGCAGCAGGTTGTGGCGGAATTCGGTTGCGCACGGCACCGCGCCGAGAAATAGCGCTCCGGCCAGCGCCATCGGAATCAACAGGATGAAGTCGCCGATCGTGAAATAGGTCGTCATGCGTGTCTCCGTAGTGGGCCGGAACAGGCGCAGGCGCGACTTCCAGCCCCATGCCGGGCATTTCTCTTGTTGGGCCGACCGATTCGCGATTGCGAGCGGGTCGGACAGTTCGAGTATAGGCAAGCTCGCCGCGATTTTCGCTATCCGAACCATTAAAAGTATGCGGAAAACCCCGGGGATTCCGCATTTTTCCCGCGAATTGGACGAATGCCTTGCGCCAGTCTTTCCCGTTCCTTTCGATTGGCGCGGAAACGCCGTACGTGTTCGCTACGGGCTGCCGCACCCGCGGGCGCGGCAGCCCGGCCGCTTACGCGCGATCGGGTTGCGCGCGAACGGCGGGCGTGCGGAACACGAGCGCGAGGCCCCCGACGATCGCCCCCATGCCGGCGAGCGCGAGCGGTTCGGGCCGGTTGCCGAGCCAGAGCGCGTCCATCAGCGTGGTGACGACGGGCACGAGATAGAACAGGCTCGTCACGTTGACGAGATCGCCGCGCTGCATCAACCGGTAGAACAGCAACTGCGCGATCACCGAGATCACGATCCCGAGCCACAGCAGCGGCACGACGAACGCCCAGCCGATCTCGAGCGAGATCGGCCGGAACGGCAGGATCGCCACGCACAGCACGAGGCCGATCGCGTTCTGCAGCGGCAGCACGTCGGCAGGCGCCGCGCGCACGCGCTTTTGCAGCAGCGAGCCGGCGGTCAGCGCGACGAGCGCCGTGAGCGCGCAGGCGACGCCGATGACCGGCAGGCCGGCACCGCCCACGCCGCGGCACACGACGAGCGCGAGACCGGCCAACGACAGCCCGAGCCCGGCGATACGCATCGGTTGCCAGCGCCGCTCGACGATCGCGAGCGTGAGGATCGGCTGCACGCCGAGGATCGTCGCGAGCACGCCCGGCGCGATCCCGCGGTCGAGCGCGAGCAGGTAGAAGATCGAATAGCCGCCCATCATCAGCAGGCCGGTCAGCGCGGCCATGCGGCGCTCGCCGCGCGGCGGCAGCCAGCGTCCGCGCATGACGGCCAGCGCGAGCAGCACGAGTGACGCGAGCGCGAATCGCGCGGTGAGAAAGACGAACGCGGATGCGTGATGCAGACCGAGTTCAGCGAAGATCGCGCCACTGCTCCACAGCAGGACGAAGAGCGACGTCACGCCATGCGCGGCGAGCGCGCGTTTGAACGAAACCATGTGAATCCACCTGTCGAACGGATCGAAACGTTCCATGTCGCGCGTGCGGGAACGCGTCGTGCGCGATCACGCACGAACGGCCCGAACGGGCAAATGGAAAACGGAAACCGGAAGCCGGCTGGTCAGCCGACGCGTGTCGCCGGCGGGGGCGGCGCGGCGCCGACGCGCGGCGGTGCGACAGGAGGAGGGAGGACCGACGGATGCGCGCACGCCTGCGGCCGCGAGTCGAACTGCGGCCGGGATTTTGCGAGAGCGGACGTGAGCGGATGCATCGTGTCGAAATGCGCTTGAACGCGAATGAACGTCAAAGGTAACGCAAGGCGGCCGTGCAGCGCAACCGCTGGCGCACCGGCACCGCCATACGCTATGGCGCCACGACACTACGACATCACGCCGCACGCCGCGCGTCGGTAGCTGCGTGAGTCTCGTTCGAGGTAGGGGGCGCGGCATTGAGGCGCGAGGCCGCGGGCGTGGTTCCGTTCGCTGCGCTCGCGCGAAGTCTCCTTGCGACCGGGCAAAGGGCAGACGATACGCCTGTCGTGCGATTCGCCTGCGCGCCGCGCGTATGGCCGGATTCGGCGGACAGTCACATTCGACAGGGTATGATGGGGGTATCCGCCCGTGCAAGCGCACGCGCGGCGCAGTGGTTGATTGGAGACATTCGACGAATTCGCGGCACTTCGCCTGCTTCTTCTTCTTTTCGCGCTTCGATAAACCGTGAACAATGGGATCACGCGCAACACCCCGACGAGGGCGGCGCGGATCGTGCATTTGCCGGCTCGCCAGCGAGCCGGGTTTCAAGTTTCAAGAGTGGGGAACCATCATGCATGTCGGGTCGATTGTCTGCACTACCCATATCGCAGTGCCGAAGGGCGCGCGCGGCATCGTTCAGCGCGTTCTGGGCGACATGGCCATGGTGACCTGGTACGCGGGCGTGCCGGGCGAGTCGAAGGAACTCAACACCGAGCCGTTCTTTCTCGAGGACCTGATCGACACCGGCGAATCCGTGCTGCCGGCCGGCGCCGCGATCCACTGAGCGCGCGTGCCGCACCGGGCGCTCGTGTTTCGGCGCGGCTGACGGCACAATGCGGGGCATGAAAGACGACACTTCCGCCCCCGCAGCTCCCGCCGGCCCGCCGTTCGCCGGCCTCACGCCCGAGTGCGTGCTCGACGCGCTCGACAGCGTGCTGATGCCGTCCGGGCTGCGCACCGACGGGCGCCTGCTCGCGCTCAACAGCTACGAGAACCGCGTCTACCAGGTCGGCATCGAAGACGGCCCGCCGGTCGTCGCGAAGTTCTACCGGCCCGCGCGCTGGTCGGACGACGCGATCCTGGAAGAACACGCCTTCGTCGCCGAGCTCGCCGCGCGCGAGATTCCGGCGGTGCCCGCGCGCGCGTTCGACGGCCGCACGCTGCATGCGTTCGACGGCTTCCGCTTCTCGATCTTCGAGCGGCGCGGCGGCCGCGCGCCCGATCTCGACCGCAGCGACACGCTCGAATGGCTCGGCCGCTTCATCGGCCGGATTCACGCGGTCGGCGCGACCGAGCCGTATGTCGCGCGTCCGGTGCTCGACATCCGCACGTTCGGCTACGAGCCGCGCGACTACCTGCTCGCGCACGATTTTCTTCCCGACGATGTCCGGCCCGCCTACGAGACGGCGGTGAACCTCGCGCTCGAAGGCGTCGAGGCCGCGTTCGAGCGTGCGGGCGAGATTCGCCTGCTGCGCACGCACGGCGACTGCCATCCGAGCAACGTGTTGTGGACCGACGCAGGCCCGCATTTCGTCGACTTCGACGATAGCCGGATGGCGCCCGCCGTCCAGGATCTGTGGCTGCTGCTGCCGGGCGATCGCGAAGGCGCGTCGCGCGCGCTCGCGGACCTGCTCGCAGGTTATGAGGACTTCTGCGAATTCGAGCCGCGCGAGCTGCATCTGGTCGAAGCGCTGCGCACGCTGCGCTTGATCCACTACGCGGCCTGGCTGGCGCGCCGCTGGGACGATCCGGCGTTTCCGGCCGCGTTCCCGTGGTTCAACACGCATCGCTACTGGGAAGCACGCGTGCTCGAGCTGCGCGAGCAGATCGGCGCGATGCAGGAAGGGCCGCTCTGGCCCGTGTGACGTGCGACGGCGCGCGCGGCAGCGTCGCCGCGCGGCGTTCGCGGGCGGGCCGGCGCGCGTGGCGCGCGGCCCGCATCGCTCAGAACTTCAGCATCATCCGGATGACCGCGGCGAAGCGCTTGCCGTAAGGCGGTACGATCAGCCCACGGGTATTCAGGCGCGCCTGCGTGAGCACGGGCTTCATCTTCGAGAACGTCACGAAGCCGTCGTAGCCGTGATACGCGCCCATCCCGCTCGCGCCGACGCCGCCGAACGGCAGGCTGCCGCACGCAATGTGCAGCAGTGCGTCGTTCACCGTCACGCCGCCCGAGATCGTTTCGCGCATCACGCGCTCGACCGTGCCGCCATCCTCGTCGAACAGGTACAGCGCGAGCGGCCGCGGCCGCGCGTTCACGTACGCGATCGCCTCGTCGAGCCGCTCGTACGGCACGAGCGGCAGCAACGGCCCGAAGATTTCCTCCTGCATCAGTTGCGACGCGGCCGGCACGTGCGTGACCGCGCACGGCACGAAGCGGCGTGACGCGGGATCGGACTGCGCGTCCGACAGCGGATGCAATTGCGCGCCTGCTGCCTGCGCGTCGGTCGCCAGCTGCTGCAGCCGGGCGTAATGGCGCGGCGACACGATCGTCGTGTAATCGCCGTTGGTCGACAGGTCCGGATACAGCTTCGCGAAGCGCGCCCGTGCCCGCTCGATGAACGCGGCTTCCATCCCGCGCGGCAGCAGTACGTAGTCGGGCGCGATGCAGGTCTGGCCCGCGTTCAGCGTCTTGCCGCCGATGATCGCGTCGACGGCTGCATCGAAGCGCGCATTCGGACCGACGATCGCCGGCGACTTGCCGCCGAGTTCGAGCGTGACGGGTGTGAGATTGTCGGCCGCGGCGCGCATCACATGGCGGCCGATGTGCGTCGACCCGGTGAACAGCAGGTGATCGAACGGCAGCGCGCTGAATGCGGCGCCGATCTCCGCATCGCCGTTCACGACCGCGACGTGGTCGCGCGAGAAGGTCTTCCCGATCAGTTGCGCGAACAGCGCCGACGTGCGCGGCGTCAGTTCGGACATCTTGATGATCGCGCGGTTGCCGGCCGCGAGCGCGCAGATCAGCGGCCCGGCCGCGAGCAGGAGCGGATAGTTCCACGGCACGACGATGCCGACCACGCCGAGCGGCTGCGGCAGCACCTTCGCGCGCGCCGGCCGCAGCCACTTGTTCATCGGCTTGCGGATGGGCTTCATCCAGCGCTTGCCGCGCTTGAGCGCATCGTCGATCTCTTCCTTCGCCATCCAGATTTCCGACAGCAGTACTTCCTGCTTCGCGCGATGCCCGAAGTCGGCGCTGATCGCATCGGCGAGCGCATCCGCGTGATCGAGCAGCATCGTGCGCAGCGCGCGCAGGTGCTGCGCGCGGGTGTCCCACTCCGGATACGGCGCGCGCAGGTAGGCCGCGCGCTGGTCGCGCAGCAGCGACGTCAGCGCATCGACCGACGGCGCCGTTTGCGGGGCCAGTTCGGGCAGGTCGTTCTTCATGTCGTCTACTCCAGTTGGGCGTGGCACGTCGGCCAGCAGTCAGGCCGCACGTACCCGCTCGGCGAGCGTGGTGGGGCGGGTCGGGATGGCGCGCGTCGCGCGGCACGGGGCCGGATGCAATGCACGGTCGAAAACAGGATGCAACGTGCGGCAAGCGTCGTATCCGCGCGACGGTATTCGTGTTCGAAAACGGGATTGCTCGGGGTGCGCGTGCGGCTCGCTGCGACTTCCGAATGGTGCGCGATCGCGAATTGCCGATGCTTGCCGGCGCACCGAAGCGGCATGACGCGATGCGCGCGACGATGCATGAATCGGCAGGTCGAGCCGCGCATGCGACGCGCCGTTCAAACGGTCGGCGATACGCGGCGTCGTTCGATTTCGACCGGCCGCGCGCACGGTGTTGCACGTCACCGCCAAGGCATCCGTTTGAAATGAAATGCGGGCCGCGCGCGGTGCGTCCGGACAACCCGGTCGGCACGCGGCCTGCAGAACGTCGCGCTGCATCGTCGTCTCCCCAGTTTCGCGACGGCGCGGCTTCTGGCGGCCGCTGCATCGCGTCGAATTCATCGATACATCTTAAATTTAGTTCACGCGGGCGTTTAGAGGAATCGCTCTTGAATCGGCGTGCCGCGCGCGCGACGGCCATTCCTACAATGCCCGAACATTACAAGCGGGAGCCGGGCCGCGCCGGGCGCCGTTCATGACACGAAGGAGACGTGACATGCAATACGACTACATCATCGTCGGTGGAGGATCGGGCGGGTCGAGCCTCGCGAGCCGCCTCGCCGATGCATGCCCCGACGCGACGATCGCGTTGATCGAGGCCGGTTCGCACACGGCGCGCAACCTGCTCGTCAACATGCCGGTGGGGATCGCGGCGCTCGTGCCGTTCAAGCTCGGCACGAACTACGGTTACGAAACGGTGCCGCAGCCGGGCCTCGGCGGCCGCCGCGGCTACCAGCCGCGCGGACGCGGGATGGGCGGCTCGAGCGCGATCAACGCGATGATCTACACGCGCGGCCATCCGGGCGACTACGACGAGTGGGCACAACTCGGTGCGACGGGCTGGGGCTGGCAGGACGTGCTGCCGTATTTCCGCCGCGCGGAAGGCAACGCGCGCGGCGCCGACGCCTGGCACGGCGCGGACGGGCCGCTGACGGTGTCCGATCTGCGCTTTCGCAATCCGTTCTCCGAACGATTCATCCAGGCCGCGCACGCGGCCGGTTATCCGCTCAACGACGACTTCAACGGCGCGACGCAGGAAGGCGTCGGCTTCTATCAGGTCACGCATCGCGACGGCTCGCGCTGCAGCGTTGCACGTGCGTACATCTACGACCGCGACCGGCCGAACCTGCATGTGATCACCGAGGCGACGGTGCTGCGCGTGGGCTTCGACGGCAGGCGCGCGGTCGGTGTGGTGGTGTCGCGCGACGGACGCGTCGAGACGCTCGGTGCGCGCGCGGAAGTGATCCTGTCGGCCGGCGCGTTCAATTCGCCGCAACTGCTGATGTGCTCGGGGATCGGGCCGGCGGAACAACTGCGCCGGCACGGGATCGCGGTCGTGCAGGACGCGCCGGATGTCGGCACCAACCTGATCGACCATATCGACTTCATCATCAACACGCGCGTGAATTCGTCGGAGCTGGTCGGCATCTGCCTGCGCGGGATCGCGAAGATGGCGCCGGCGCTCGCGCGCTATTTCTCGAGCCGCACGGGGATGATGACGAGCAACGTCGCGGAGGCCGGCGGCTTCATCAAGAGCGATCCGTCGCTCGATCGTCCGGACCTGCAGCTGCATTTCTGCACGGCGCTCGTCGACGATCACAACCGCAAGATGCACTGGGGCTTCGGTTATTCGCTGCACGTGTGCGCGTTGCGCCCGTTCAGCCGCGGCACGGTCGCGCTCGCGAGCGGCGATGCGCGCGACGCGCCGCTGATCGATCCGCGTTTCTTCAGCGATACGCGCGATCTCGACCTGCTCGTGCGCGGTGCGCAGGCGATGCGCCGGATCCTGTCGCAGGCGCCGCTCGCGTCGCAGGGCGGGCGCGAGCTGTACACGCGGGCGGGCCAGAGCGAAGCCGAGCTGCGCGCGACGATCGTCGCGCACGCCGACACGATCTATCACCCGGTCGGAACCTGCCGGATGGGCTCGGATGCGCGCGCGGTCGTGGATCCGCAACTGCGCGTTCGGGGTGTCGAAAGGCTGCGGGTGGTGGATGCGTCGGTGATGCCGACGCTGATCGGCGGGAACACGAATGCGCCGTCGGTGATGATCGGCGAACGCGCGGCGGACTTCATCGTCGCGGCGCGCCGGGGCAGCGTGCCGCGCGGCGAGGCGGCCGCGGCCGCGCACGGCCGCTGAGCGGCACATACCGGCACGCGAGCGACGCGATGCTCAGGCGAACGTATCGACGAGGCCCGCGCGGCTCACGGTGGCGGCGGCCGATGCGGATTGCGCGGCGTCGAGCGGTGCGTCGACGGCTGACGATCCGGCGCGCGCGCGCGGCGACGACCGGCCGCCGGCGAAGCTTTGCTGCGGGTTCTGCTGCTGCGACGCGAAGCCGCCGTCGCTGACCGTCGCGCTGCCCAGGCCGAGCCCGCCCGCTTCCATCGCCTCGCGCAGCTTCGGCAGCGCGGCTTCCACCGCGTCACGCACCTGCGCGTGCTGCGATACGAACAGTGCATGCGCGTGGTTGTCCGCGACGCGCAGCACGACCTGCAGCGGGCCGAGGTCCGGCGGGTTCAGCGTCAGCTCGGCGCTCTGCTGGTGTGCATTCGACAGGAACACGACCTTCTGGCTCAGCGCATCCGTCCAGTCGGCGGTGCCGACGTGCGGGGCCAGCACGTGCGGGTTGGCCGCGGCAATCGTGCTTGCGGCGGGCGATGCCTGGAGGTTCGCCTGGGCGGCTGCCGCAGCCGTGGCGGCGGCAGCGACCGTTGCGTCGGCGGCCGGGCTGGCGGTTTCTTCGGCGGCCGCGAATGCATGTTGCGCGGCGGGTTGGGCCGTTGCGCCGGCCTGCAGCGCCGGTGCGGCGGCCTGCGTGGCGGGCTGCTGTGTCGCGGGCGCGCCTTTGGCGTCGGCGAGCGCGCGGTCGAACGTCGGGACCTTCGGCGTCAGCGGGGCGGCGGCCGAGGCCGACGTCGTCGCTGCCGGTGCGGGCGCTGCGGCCGCCGCCGCGCCCGCCGCGGGCATCGCGATCGCGCCCGCGCCGCCGGTCAGCTTCGCCAGCGCGGCCTGCAGCGCGTCGCGACCCGGCGCGGGGGCAGCCGGCTCGGCGGCCGCATCCTTGCCGGCATGATTCGTCAGCGCGGCCGTGGCGTCGGGCTGGCCGGACACGGCCGTCGTCTGCGCGGCAGTGGCGGTGCTGTCGGCATCGGCCGGCGCCGCGTCGTTCGTGCGAGCCAGCAGCTGCGCCTGCACGGCGGCGGCCGCTGCGAGCGCGGCGGCGTCGGGATTGGGCGTCGCGTTCGCGTCGTCGGTCGGCTTGTCGTCGCCCGTGCCGGACGGCTTCGTGCCGGCGGCCGGCGTCGCCGACACCTGTTTCGTCGTGGCGTCCGGCATGCCGGCATTCGTCGCGTCGTGCCGCGTGTCGACGCTTTGCTTCAGCGTCTGCGCGAACGGCACGGCGGCCGGGCTGGCGGCGGCATCGTTGCCGGCGGTCTTGCCGGCGGCGGCCGACGAACCCGCGTCGCGGACGGCCTTGAGTGCGGTGCCGGCGGTGTCGAGCAGCGCGCCGAGCAGGGGCAGGGGAGGCATGACGATTCTCTCGTTCGAAAGCGGTGAGCGGCTACGCCGAGCGGGCGGCGTCGGCCCGCATGCGCAGGATCTTCGCGGCGTGTTCGTCGGCGTCGCGCTGTTCGCGCTTCGCGGTACGCTGCGCTTCCTGCGCGACGCCGCGCGCCTGCAGGATTTCGTATGAGCCGACGGTGCGTTTCTTCTGTTGCCAGTTCGGGCGCGCCTCGTCGATGCGGCGTTCAGCTGCGGCCAGCACGTTGCGCTGCTGCGCGATCGCAGCGTCGAGCGTGTCGATGAACGCCTGGAAATTGCGCCAGTTGCCGGCCGGCATCCCGCTCTGCGCGGACTGCGCGAAGCGTGCGTGGTATTCGTCGCGATAGCGCAGCAGCGCATCGAGCTGCTCGGCGGCAGCGGTGCGGTCGCGCTGCGCGGTGCCGAGCTGCTTCGCGGCCGTATCGAGATCTTCCTGCGCGCGGTCGAGCAGCAGTTGAAGGGGAAAGCCGTGTGCCATCGGGATCAGCCTCCGTGTACGTCGAACAGCGCATCGAGCGCGGCGAGGCTCGATTCGAACGGTGCGCATTCGCGAAAGCCCTGCTGCAGGAACGATTCGATGCGCGGGTAGAGCGCGATCGCGCGGTCGAGCTGCGCGTCGCGGCCGGGCGCATAGGCGCCGACCGCGATCAGGTCGCGATTGCGCTGGTAGCGCGACAGCATCTGCTTGAACTGCCGAACGCGGTCGAGATGCGGTTCGTCGATCAGCGCGGTCATCGCGCGGCTGATCGACGCCTCGATGTCGATCGCCGGATAGTGGCCGGCCTCGGCGAGCGCGCGCGACAGCACGACGTGGCCATCGAGGATCGCGCGCGCCGAGTCGGCGATCGGGTCCTGCTGGTCGTCGCCTTCGGTCAGCACCGTGTAGAACGCGGTGATCGAGCCGCCGCCTTCGGGCCCGTTGCCGGTGCGCTCGACGAGCGCGGGCAGCTTCGCGAACACCGACGGCGGATAACCCTTGGTCGCGGGCGGCTCGCCGATCGCGAGCGCGATCTCGCGCTGCGCCATCGCGTAGCGCGTCAGCGAATCCATCAGCAGCAGCACGTGCTTGCCCTGGTCGCGGAAATACTCGGCGAGCGACGTCGCGTAGGCGGCGCCCTGCATCCGCAGCAGCGGCGACACGTCGGCCGGCGCCGCGACGACGACCGAGCGCGCGAGCCCGTCCTCGCCGAGGATCTGTTCGATGAATTCCTTCACTTCGCGGCCGCGTTCACCGATCAGCCCGATCACGATCACTTCCGCGCTGGTGTAGCGCGCCATCGTGCCGAGCAGCACCGACTTGCCGACGCCGGAGCCGGCGAACAGGCCCATCCGCTGCCCGCGGCCGACGGTGAGCAGGCCGTTGATCGCGCGCACGCCGACGTCGAGTACGTGGTGGATCGGCTCGCGATCGAGCGGGTTGATCGACGGCGCCGACAGCGGCGCATCGACCTTCGACCCGAGCGGGCCGAGGCCGTCGAGCGGGCGGCCCGACGCGTCGACGACGCGCCCGAGCATTTCCCAGCCGACCGGCAGCCGCTTGGCGCCCGCGAGCGGATCGGCGACGGGCGCGGCCTCCAGCGGCCATACGCGCGCGCCGGGCAGGACGCCGGCGACGTCGGTGGTCGGCATCAGGAACAGGCGATCGCCGGAGAACCCGACGACTTCCGCTTCCGCGTGCGGCAGCGTGCTGCCGGGCGGCAATTCGATCGTGCATTCGGCGCCGACCGACAGGCGCAGCCCGATCGCCTCGAGCACGAGGCCCGCGGCGCGCGTGAGGCGCCCGCACGGCCGCAGCGGCAGCGCGCGGTGGCTGCGTGTCGCGAGCCCGTTCAGGTGCGTGCGCCAGTGCGCGAGATGCGGATTGTGCGGCGCGCGCGGCGTGTCGCAGGCGGCATCCGTCGCGTGTGCCGGCGCGTCGTGCGCGGTGTCGTGCGGACCGTCGGGGCCGAACGACGCGAGCGCGAGTTCGCGCTCGAGCGGCGTCATTCCGTCGTGCAGGATCGATTCGGGCGTGGGCGTCACCATGCGCTCACCTTGCCGATCGCGGCGGCGACGCGCTGCCAGCGGGTGGGCAGCGTCGCGTCGACCTCGCCCGTCGCGGCGTGCGCGCGGCAGCCGCCGCGCTCGATCGACGCGTCGGTGCGCACGTTCCAGCCGAGCGTATCGAGTTCGTCCTGCAGATAGGCTTCGACGACGGGCAGGTCGGCCGGATTCACCGCGAGATGCGGCGCGCCGGACAGCGCCGGTTCGGCGGCGAGCACGTCGCGCACCGCCGCGACGAGCGCGGCCGGATCGTGCTTCACGTGCTGGCGCACGACCTGCTGCGCGATGTCGAGCGCGAGCTGCGCGAGGTCGGACGCGAGATCGTGCTCGATGCTCGATACGGCTTCGCGGAACGACGCGGCGAGCGCCGCGAGCTGCGCGGCCTGTTTGCGGGCTTCGGCCTGGCCGGCTTCGAAACCCTGCTCGCGGCCCTGGTCGAAACCGGCCTGATAACCCAGCGCCTGGCCTTCGACGTGACCGGCCGCATGGCCTTCGGCATGCGCGGCGTCGCGCACGCGCTGCAGGTCCGCGGCGAGCGCGGCGGCGGCCGCTGCGGCAGCGTCGGGCGGCGGCGGGGGCGGCGGCGGATCGAACGACGCCATCTCCCACCGCTGGTACGCGGTGAGGGTGCCGGCGGGCTCGCGCGCGGAATCAGACATACGCGTCTTCCGCCTTGCCGCCGATCACGACCTGGCCGCTTTCGGCGAGATTGCGGACGATTTGCAGGATGCGGCGCTGCTGCGTCTCGACTTCGGACACGCGCACCGGGCCGCGCGCGTCGAGATCCTCGGCGAGCAGTTCGGCCGCGCGTTGCGACATGTTCGCGAGGAACTTCTGGCGCAGCGCGGGCGGCGCGCCCTTCAGCGCGATGATCAGCGTTTCCGACTCGACTTCCTTCAGCACCATCTGGATCGCGCGATCCTCGAGGTCGAGTAGGTTCTCGAACACGAACATCTGGTCGATGATCTTCTGCGCGAGCTCCGCGTCGTACTGGCGCACGCTTTCGAGCACGCCTTCCTCATGATTGCTCGTCATGAAGTTCAGGATCTCGGCCGCGGTACGGATGCCGCCCATCGGGCTGCGCTTCAGGTTGTCGCTGCCGGACAGCAGGCCGGTCAGCACGTCGTCGAGCTCGCGCAGCGCGGCCGGCTGGATGCCGTCGAGCGTCGCGATCCGCAGCAGCACGTCGTTGCGCAGCCGCTCGGTGAAGCACGATGCGATCTCGGACGCCTGGTCGCGGTCGAGGTGCACGAGGATGGTCGCGATGATCTGCGGATGCTCGTTCTTGATCAGTTCGGCCACCGCGCCCGAGTCCATCCACTTCAGGCCCTCGATGCCGCTCGTGTCGCTGCCCTGCAGGATCCGGTCGATCAGCACGCCGGCCTTGTCCTCGCCGAGCGCCTTGGTCAGCACCGAGCGGATGTAATCGCTCGAATCGAGCGACAGCGCGGTGTGCTGCTCGGCTTCCCTCGCGAACTCCTGCAGCACGTCCTCGACCTGCTCGCGCGTGACGTTCTTCAGCGCGGCCATCGCGGCGCCGATCTTCTGCACCTCGCGCGGCGCGAGGAACTTGAATACTTCAGCGGCCTCTTCCTCGCCGATCGACATCAGCAGCAGCGCGCTCTTGGTCAGGCCTTCAGCGTTCATCGGACACCCAGTTCTTCACGACGGTGGCGACGATCTTCGGATCCTGGCGGGCGATCGTGCGCGCGTAGTCGAGGTTGCGTTCGTAGCGGTTCTTTTCGTTCTCGAAGCCGAGCAGCAGCGCATCGGGCTCGTCGGCCTTGTCCGGGGCGGGCAGGCCGTCGAGCACGACCGCATCCTCCGGCGCCGCGAGCGCCGGCGCGGCCGGCTCGGGCGGCGGAAACGCGCGGCGCATCGCCGGGCGCACGAACATGAAATAGAGCGCCGCCGCGGCCGCCGCGATGCCGAGCCACTTCGCGGCTTCCTTCGCCATCGCGATCATGTCCGGCTGGCGCCACCACGGCAGGTCGGCGTACGGATCGCTCGCGGTCGAGAACGCGCTGTTCACGACGTTCACCGAGTCGCCGCGCTTCTCGTCGTAGCCCATCGCGTCCTTCACGAGCTGCTCGATCTGCGCGAGCTTCGCGGGTGGCAGCGGCTGCATCGTCACGTGGCCCTTCGCGTCGGCCACCGGCTGGTAATTGACGACGACGGCGACCGACAGCCGCTTCACGTTGCCCATCGGCTGCTCGACGTGGCGGATCGTCTTGTCGAGTTCGTAGTTGGTCGTCTGGTCCTTGCGGTCGCTGACGGGCGTCGACTGCGGCCCGCTCTGGCCGTTACCGGCGACGATCGGCGCGGAGGCCGGCTGCGGCGGCGTGTTCGACAGCGCGCCCGGCACGCCCGAGGCGCCGCCCTGCGCGAGTTCGGTGGCCGTGCTGGTCTGCTGGCTGCGGATCGCGGTCTGCTGCGGCGAGGCGTTCGGGCCGTAGCTTTCCGAGGTCTGCTCGAGCCTGGAGAAATCGACGTCGGCGCTGACCTGCGAGCGCGCGTTGCCGGCGCCGAAGATCGGCGCGAGGATCGCGTCGATGCGCTTTTGCGTGTTGCGCTCGACCTGCTGCACGTACTTGAGCTGGCTCGCGTCGAGGCCGGAGGCCGACGCCGTCTGGGTCAGCAGGTTGCCGTCCTGGTCGACGATCGTCACGTTCTTGGCCGGCATGTCGGGCACGCCGGACGACACCATCCGCGTGATCGCCTGGACCTGGCCCTCGTCGAGCACGCGGCCCGGGTAGAGGTCGACGAACACCGACGCGCTCGGCGCTTCCTTGTCGCGCACGAACACCGACGGCTTCGGGATCGCGAGATGCACGCGCGCCGTTTTCACCGCGTTGATCGACTCGATCGTGCGCTGCAGCTCGCCTTCGAGCGCGCGCTGGTAGTTCACCTGCTCCGCGAACTGGCTGATGCCGAATTTCTGGTTGTCCATCAGCTCGAAGCCGACCGAGCCGCCCTTGGGCAGGCCCATCGCGGCGAGCTTCAGGCGCGTTTCGTGCACCTGGTTCGACGGCACCAGGATCGCGCCGCCCGCGTCGGCGAACTTGTAGGGAACGTTTGCCTGCTGGAGCGCGGTGATGATCGCGCCGCCGTCGCGGTCCGACAGGTTGCTGTACAGCACGCGATAGTCGGGCGCGCGGCTCCACAGCACGAGCGCGGTGATCGCGGCGACGGCGAACGCGACGGCGATCACGAACGGCAGCTTCGGGTTGCCCTTCATCCGCGAGATGCCGGGGATGCGTTCCGCGAAGCCGCCGAACCCGAAGTCCGCGCCGGCGCCGCCTGCTCCCGGCAACGCGGCGGCCGCGGTGGCGCCTGGCACCGGGCTGGCGAGGCCCGTGCGGGCGTCGGGGTTGATCAGCGAGTTGGCCTGCGAATCCATGCGTGGAGTTTCTCCGGAGCGGGACGACTGAGCCGCTCGGACGAGCGGACGGACAATGACACGATGCGATTATCGGGACCCGGGCGCGACTCCGATCGACCGAAAAGAGCGGGGTTTCCCCCGTACTTTCGCGGCTTTGGCGCGCGCCGCGCTGCTATCCTTTTTCGCGATCCGGCATGGTGCGCGTCGTACGGCGCCGTCGGAAACGCCCGGTGTGCCCGGGTCTCATCTCTTACAGGTCTGGGGACAGCATGGCTGCCAACGTCAGCGGAATCGGTTCGGTGTTGCAACAGATGCAGGCGATGGCCGCGCAGGCGAGCGGCGGCGTCGGGAGCCCGGCGGCAGCGCTCGCCGGCTCGGGCGCCGCGACGGCCGGCACGTTCGCGAGCGCGATGAAGGCGTCGCTCGACAAGATCAGCGGCGACCAGCAGCACGCGCTCGGCGAGGCGCACGCGTTCGAGGTCGGCGCGGCGAACGTGTCGCTGAACGACGTGATGGTCGACATGCAGAAGGCCAACATCGGTTTCCAGTTCGGGCTCCAGGTCCGCAACAAGCTCGTGAGCGCGTACAACGACATCATGCAGATGTCGGTCTGACCCGCCGGCAACCGGCGACGGGCATCCGGCGACGGGCTTCCCGGGGCAGCCGCCCAGGGGAGCAGCCTGCCTGCCGCGCCGGCGGCCCGCGCACCTAAAGCTTTCCAATTCCGTTCCGATAACTCTGGAACGAGGCCGCGTCGTGCATCGCAAGGCGGCGGCCACCGCATAGCCAACGCATCACAAGGAGAAGCGCATGTTTTCCCCAGGACACGCTGGAGCCAGTGCGTACGCGCGTGTCGGCGTCGAGACGGGGGTGATGGGCGCCTCCCCGCACCGGCTGATCGCGATGCTGTATCAGGGCGCGCGGCAGGCCATCGCGCTCGCGCGCATGCATTTGCAGCAGGGCAACGTGTCCGCACGCGGCGAAGCGATCGGCAAGGCGATCGGGATCGTCGAGAACGGCCTGCAGGTGTCGCTGAATCGCGACGCGGGCGGCCAGATCGCCGAGCGCCTCGACGCGCTGTACACCTATATCGGCCGGCGCCTGCTGGAAGCCAACATGCACGCGAGCGACGCGATGCTGGTCGAGGTCGACGGGCTGCTCGCGACGCTCGAGGAAGCATGGACGGGCATCGCTCCGGAAGTCGCGCGCATGGCCGCGCAACAGGCGGCGGGCGCGGCGCGATGAATCTCAAGGCCGAATACTTCGCTCGCTACGAGGCGCTCGCGGCCGTGTCGGGCCGCATGCTGTGCGCGGCGCGCGGCGCGGACTGGCGCGCGCTGCCGGAGTTGCAGGCCGAATTCCTGAGGCTCGTCGACGGGTTGAAGGCGGCCGCTCCGGGCGTCGCGCTCGACGAAGCGGACCTCGGCCGCAAGCTCGCGCTGATCCGCCGCATCCTTGCCGACGACGCCGCGATCCGCGATCTCGCGAGCCCGGAAGTCGCGCGATTGTCCGCGCTGTTCGAGGCGCGGCGCTCGACCGAGGTATTGACCGATCTCTACCGCGCTCGCGGATAGTGCCCGTTTGCCGGGGCGGCGGTAGCCGCGTGCCCGGCTTCGCAACGATGTGGCTGAGGTGAGCAGGCTTCGATCATGACCGGTATCGACTCCGTTGCGGCCGCCCTGCTGGCGAGCCGCCTCGACAGCCTGCTGGCCGGCACCGTGACGGCGCCCGCCGGCGGCGGCGCGACCGCGCAAGTCGGCACGCCGGGTGCCGGCGCGTCGTCGCCGCCCGCGACGGGGGCCACGCCGGCCGCGCCGCCGGCGTCCGCGCAGACGGCGTTATCCGATGTCGCGCTCGTGCTCGATGCGATCTCGCGCTCTGGCGGTGTCGCGACGCCCGTGATCGCCGGGCGCACGCCGCTGCTGGCCGACCCTTCCGTGCTGCTGGGCGGCGCGGCGACTGCGCCGCCGGTCGGGCAGAGCGCCTCCGATCCGGCCGCTTCGGCCGCCGCTTCTTCCACTGCTTCCTACACCGCTTCTTCCAGCACTTCTTCAACCGCGTCGCCCGCGTCCGACGTCGCGGCCACGCGCGCTGCGGCTGCCGCACCGCCCGTCGCGGCGCTGCACGCGGCGCTCGCGCAGGCCGTGAGCGAAAGCGGCCTCTTCTACGAATCCCATCTCGCGCAGTGGCTGGCCGGCCAGCGCCCGCTCGCCGCGCTGATGCGCGAACCGCAGGCGCGCCTCACGACCGTGCCGGTGCAGCCAGCCCCGGATGCCGCGCAGCACGATGCGCCCGATGTGCTCGACGAACTGCTCGCGCCGCGTCTGCCGTTGCCGGCGGCCGCGCCGCGATTCGCCATGCAACCGGGCGCGCCCGCGCCGGGCGGTGCAGTGCCGCACGAGCCTGTGCCGAACGCCCAGCTGGTCGCCCGGCCGGGTGCCGCGTCGGGCACGGCCGCGCTGACCGACCCGCTCGGCGACCATCCCGACCCGCGCTGGACGCCGGCGCGCGCCGAACTGGCCGCCGCGTCGGCCGATCCGCAGGCGCAGGCATCGGCTCCCGTGCATCCGGCCGCCGTGCCGATCGTCCGGCAGCAGCTCGACGCACTCGCGACGGACCAGTTTCGCTGGGCCGGCGAGGCATGGCCCGGTGCGCGGCTCGACTGGACGATCGAGCCCGACGATCCGGGCGGCCGCGCGTCGCGCGGCGGCGACGACACGGGGGACGGGATCGCCTGGCGCACCCGGCTGACGCTCACGTTGCCGTCGCTCGGCACGGTCGACGCGGAGCTGGTGTTGAACGGCAAGCAGCTCGTCGCGCGGCTGCGCGCGAATTCGGCCGGCGCCGACCGGCTCACGCGAAACGAGGCGGCGTTGCGGCAACGGTTCGAGGGATCGGGCCTGCAGCTCGGCGGACTGTCGATCCGCGCGGTCGGCGACGAGCCGGACGGCTTCGATCCGCTCGCCGCGCAGGCCGCCGCTGCCGCGTATGCGCGCAGTGCGGCTGGCGGCATGCCGGGCGCCGACGACGAGGTGCCGCGATGAGCATGACGTCGCGCAAGCGCGCGGCCGCGCTCGTCTACGATCCGAAAGGCGGCGATGCCGCGCCGCGCGTGGTCGCGAAGGGGTATGGCCTGCTCGCCGAGATGATCGTCGCGCGTGCCCGTGATGCGGGGCTGTACGTGCACACCGCGCCGGAGATGGTGTCGCTGCTGATGCAGGTCGACCTCGACGACCGGATTCCGCCGCAGCTTTACCAGGCCGTCGCGGATCTGCTCGCGTGGCTGTATGCGCTCGATCGCACCGAGCCCGAACCGGGTGACGCCGCGCCGCGCTTTCCGTTGCCGCCGCTGCGCCGCTGAGCAGTTGAGCTGCTGAGCCACTGAATTGCTGAAGCGCTGAGCCCGCGGCCACGCCCACGCCAACGCCCACGGAGTTTTTCTTGCGAAATGCTGTCCGGGTCTTTCGTGATCATTTCGTCGGAATTTTTCGTCTATTGACCGGAATCTGCGTGCGATCTGTATGCTTTTTTGGTTATCTCTGGACTTTCTCGGCCGCTCCATCGTGTGCCGGCGGATTGAGCGGCCGCGTCATTTGTGTAATGATATCCATTCTCATTTTCATGCTGTCCGGGCGGCGCACGTTTTCCGTGCGCCGCCCGTTGCTTTGAACGAATGGATACTCTCGCGTGAACGCGCCCGAAACGATCGCCCCGCCGCAGGCGGGCAGGCCCCCCGCGGGCGTTACCGTGCTGCACCCGGCCGCACGGCCCCTGAGCGACGCCGAACTGGCGGCGCGCCGCCAGCGCTCGCGCCGCGCGACCTTCATCAAATGGCTGCGCAAGGTGCACGGCTGGGTCGGACTGTGGGGCGCGGTGCTCGGATTGCTGTTCGGCGTGACGGGCGTGCTGCTGAACCACCGTGCGCCGCCGCTGAAGATCCCGACCGGCGAACCGCAGGTCGAGCAGATGCAGATCGCGTTGCCGGACCCGGTGCCGAAGTCGCCCGCCGCGATGACGAAGTGGCTCCAGCAGGAACTGCACTTCGACGGCCGGCCGGGCCGCGTGCGCAAGGAGCCTGCGCAGCCGGTCGCCTGGGGCGACAAGCGCGTGATGCAGCCCGAGCACTGGCAGATGGGCCTGTTCGGTCCGCACCAGAACCTGCAGGCGGAATACTGGGTCGGCAACGGCTACGTGTCGGTGAAGCGCACCGGCAACACGTTCCTGACGACGCTGAACAACCTGCATCGTGGCGTCGGCATGAATCTCGGCTGGGTGCTGCTGATGGACACGATCGCGGGTTCGCTGATCCTGTTGTCGCTGACGGGCGTGCTGCTGTGGACGGAGCTGAACAAGCGCCGCACGATCGGCGTCGTGCTGGTGGCCGGCTCGGTCGCCGCGGCGCTCGCGGCGGGCCTTGCCTGACGTCGGCATCGACGCGCGCCGGTTTTCCGCCGACGCATGACGGCCATCCGGCGCGGCCTTGCACCGCAGCGACGGCGTCAAGAAAACGCCGGGCCGCCCCAGGTTTTCCGCCCCGAAGGAAGTCTCCTTGGGGGGCTGGCGCGAAGCGACCGGTTTGGAGGGGGCCTCAGAGGCCGCAGGCCGCGCCGCCGTTTGCCGCGATTTCGCGGGCGGCCTTCGCGCCCTCGACCTGCAGGATCGTCGGCAGCGACACGTTGTTCTTCGCGGCCGTCACTTCGGCGAGGATCGAGATCGCGATTTCGGGCGGCGTGCGGCTGCCGATGTAGATGCCGGCCGGCCCGTGCAGCCGCGCAAGTTCCGCCTCGCTCAGGTCGAATTCGAGCAGCCGCTCGCGCCGCGCCGCATTGTTGCGTCGCGAGCCGAGCGCGCCCACGTAGAACGCGGGCGTCTTCAACGCCTCCATCAGCGCGAGATCGTCGAGCTTCGGGTCGTGCGTGAGCGCGATCACGGCCGAACGCGCGTCGAGCTTCATGTCGAGCACCGTGTCGTCGGGCATCGTGTGCACGACGCGCGTGCCCGGCACGTCCCACGCGTCCGTGTATTCCTCGCGCGGATCGCAAACCGTCACCTGATAGTCGAGCCCGACCGCGATCTGGCACAGATAGCGCGACAATTGCCCGGCGCCGATCACGAGCATCCGGTAGCGCGGCCCGTGGATCGTCACGAGCCGCTCGCCGTCGAACGCGAGCCCGTCGGTCGCCTGCGCGGGTGACAGCGACGCGCGCCCGGTCGCGAGCGCCATCGTGCGCGTGACGAGGCGGCCGGCTTCGACTTCCGCGCACAACGCGGCGATCCCGCTGTCGCGCGTGAGCGGCTCCAGCACGAGCTGGATCGTGCCGCCGCAGGGCAGCCCGAAGCGGTGCGCTTCCTCGGCCGTCACGCCGTACTTGACGGCTTCCGGGCGCGCGTCGGCCGCGATCCCGCTCGCATGCACGCGGGCGATCAGGTCGTCCTCGATGCATCCGCCGGACACGGAGCCGACCACGAGCCCGTCCTCGCGCACCGCGAGCATCGCGCCTTCGGGGCGCGGCGACGAGCCCCACGTCTTCACGACCGTCACGAGCAGCACGCGGCGCCCTTCGTCGAGCCAGCGCGCGCTGGATTTCAGTACATCGAGATCGACGCTTTCCATCATCCTGTTCCTGTTGCCGGACGGCCCGCCGGGCCGGGCCGTCGTTCGATGGCGGGATTATGAACCGGCCGGCGCGCGCGTGCCGGCAGCGTGCAGATCGTGGCGGCAAATCCGGACGATCGGGCAAGAAATCGCGACGATCGGGCAGCGATCGTGCGCGGGCGGGGCGAAGCGGCGCATGTCGCGCCGCCCGCGCGGGTGCGCCTGTGGCGAGGACGATTCGGGCGGGGACGATTCAGGCGGGAGGGAGCGGGGCGCACGGGGCCGGTGCCGGCCCGGCGTGGCGTCGTACCGCTACACGCTGGGTGCTGCGCGCGGTGTGCGCGCGCAGCGGCGGCGGTCAATGCGCGTCGTGGTGACCGTGCGCGAGCTTCGAGTGGCGCCGCGAATACAGGAAGTAGATCACGAGGCCGATCACGAGCCAGATGCCGAACGCGGCCCACGTGACGGGCTGCAGGTTCAGCATCAGGAACAGGCACGCGCCGACCGCGAGGATCGGCACCACCGGCACGCCCGGGCAACGGAACGCGCGCGGCAGTTCCGGGTGCGTGCGGCGCAGCACCAGCACCGCGATCGACACCATCGAGAACGCGGCGAGCGTGCCGATGTTGATCAGCTCGGCGAGCACGTTGAGCGGCACGAGCGCGGCGATCAGCCCGAAGAACAGGCCGACGAGCCAGGTCGTCAGGAAGGGCGTCGCGTAGCGCGGATGCACGCGCGACAGCGTCGCCGGCAGCAGCCCGTCGCGCGACATCGCGAAGATGATCCGCGTCTGGCCGTAACTCATCACGAGGATCACGGTCAGCATGCCGAGCACCGCGCCGAGGTCGATGAAGCCCGCGACCCACTTCTCGCCGGCGATCTGCAGCGCATACGAGATCGGGTGCGACACGTTCGCGTACTGCGCCGACGGCACGATGCCGGTCGCGACCGCCGCGACCGTCACGTACAGCACCGCGCACACCGCGAGCGACGCGATGATGCCGATCGGCAGGTCGCGCTTCGGGTTCTTCACTTCCTCGGCCGCCGACGACACCGCGTCGAAGCCGATGAACGCGAAGAACATCACGGCCGCAGCACCGAACACGCCGTTCCAGCCGTGCGGCATGAACGGCTTCCAGTTCGCGGGTGTCACGTGGAACACGCCGACCGCGATCACGAGCAGCACAACCGACACCTTGATGAACACCATGATGTTGTTGATGCGGGTCGACTCGCGGATGCCGATCGACAGCAGCGTCGTGATCACCAGCATCACGAGGAACGCCGGCAGGTTGAACCACGTGACGACGCCCGGAATCGCGCCGGGTGCGGCCGTCAGCACGGTCGGCAGCGAGAGCCCGAAGCCCTGCAGCAGCGACTGCAGGTAGCCCGACCAGCCGACCGACACGGCCGACGCCGCGAGGCCGTATTCGAGCATCAGGTCCCAGCCGATGATCCAGGCGACGAGCTCGCCGAGCGTCGCGTACGAATACGTGTAGATCGAGCCCGCGACCGGAATCGTCGACGCGAATTCGGCGTACGACAGCGCCGCGAGGCCGCATGCGATCGCGGCGATCACGAACGACAGCATCAGCGCTGGGCCGGCCTGCACGGCGCCCGTGCCGGTCAGCACGAAGATGCCGGTGCCGATGATCGCGCCGATGCCGAGGAAGGTGAGGTCGATTGCGCCGAGCGCTTTCTTGAGCCCGGCGCCGTGCGCGCCGGCGATCATGCGATCGACGTTTTTCTTGCGGAAGAGGGACATTGCGGATGTGTCTCCGGCGCGCGCGAGCGCGGCGGCGCCGAGTGAGTGAAAACCCGCAATTTTAGCCGATTTGGCGTGAAAGACCCGCTGCGGCGCAGCGGCGTGCTGCGGAATCGCCCGACAAAACAAGCGCTTGCGCGCAGCATTCGGCGGCCGGCGCCGGCGCGGCGCAGGCCGGCGCGGTGAACGGCGCGATTCCGGTGAATCCGGCGGATCAGGCGCCCGACGCGGGCGTCATCTCGACGAGCCGGTTGCTCATCACGTAGAACGTCAGTTCCGCGTTGTTCGACAGCCGCATCTTCTCGAGCAGCCGCGACCGGTACACGCTGACCGTCTTCACCGACAGCGACAGCGTGTTCGCGATGTCGGTGAGGCGCTTGCCCGACGCGAGCATGCAGAGCGTCTGGTATTCGCGGTCGGACAGCTTCTCGTGCGGCAGCGGTTCGTTCTCGAACGACACGTATTCGGCGAGCGCCTCGGCCATCGCCGGGCTCACGTACTTGCGGCCGGCCGCGACCTGCTGGATCGCGCCGATCATCTGCGCGGCATTCACCGTCTTCGACAGGTAGCCGGAGGCGCCGGCCTTCAGCGCGCGCACCGCGTACTGGTCCTCGCGGTACATCGAGAACATCAGCACCGGCGCGGCCGGCAGCTTGCGCTTGATGCGCTTGAGCACCTCGATGCCGTTCGCGTCCGGCAGCGAGATGTCGAGCAGGATCACATCGAAGGCCTGGCGGTCGACCGCGGCCATCGCATCGCTGCCGGTCTCGGCTTCGGTCACGTCGCGCGCGACGCCGCGGTCGATCAGCAGGTGGCGGATCCCTTGGCGGACGATCGCATGATCGTCCACGAGCAGGATGTTCAGGCTCATGACGACCTCACGAAAGCGACGCGCGGCGCGCGGCGGCCGGCACCGCGAACAGCGAGTCCCACGCGAAGCGCGCGATGACGCGCGTGCCGCGGCCCGCTTCCGGCGCACGCGCGTCGAAGCTGCCGCCGAACGCCTCGCAGCGTGCGCGCATCCCGGCGAGGCCGTAGCCGGCGCGCCGGCTGCGGGTAAAACCGGTCCCGTCGTCGGTGACGATCAGGGACAGATGCGTGTCGTCCGTATCGATCTGCACGTCGACGGACGTCGCGCGCGCATGCTTCGCGACGTTCGACAGTGCTTCTTGAGCGACACGGAAGATCGCGAGCGCGCCGGCGCCGCCGAGTTGCGTGAGCCGCGCGTCGGCCGCGCAGACGAAGCTCGTACGCAGGCCGGTGCGGGCCGCGTGGCTGTCGGCCCACGTCGACAGTGCGCCGACGACGCCGCCGTCGAGTGCCGGCGTGTCGCGCTCGTCGATCAGCCTGCGGTTGGCGTCGGTCGCGGCGTCGAGCGACCGCTGCGCCAGCTCGAGCGCGCGCAGGCAGCCCTCCGGCGCATCGGCCGGCAGCCACGTTTGAACGTTTGCGAGCGCGAAACGCGCGGCGGTGAGTTCGGCGCCGAGCCCGTCATGCAGTTCGCCGGCCAGATGGCGGCGGGCCGCTTCGTCGGCGGCCGTCAGCTGAAGGGACAGCGCCGCGATCCGGGCGGCGGACGCGTCGCGGTTGGGCAGGGCTTCGGCCACGGGGGCTGCTGCCGCGCCGTCGCCAGGCACGCACGGCTGCGACGGGAACGGGGCGTGGGCGCCCGGGGGCGCGTTGAGCGACGTATCCATGACTCTCCCTGCTGTCAGAAAGCGGTTCGGGCACCGGCTGGCTGCGTGGATCGGCTGCCGTTTCGATGACGGTCGCCGTCAGAGAATCGCCCCTTGCCGAGGTAACAGAAGTTACAATTTGTAACGTTTGAGTCCGACCCTTCAATGACCGTCCCGACGCCAACCATGCGGGCCGAATAATATCTCAAAAATTTTGAAAAGGTCATGTCAGACGGAGGTTTAAGGGTAAATGTGAATAATCGGAATGAAGCTGGCTGTAGGAAAAACACCGACACGAAAGCACCGGCGTTGCGCGTATCCAAATGTAACGATTTGACATGGAATAGTCCCAGTTTGTTACGAATTCGCCAAGTAGGGACGAAAAAAAACCGGAGCTTTTGCTCCGGTTCTTGATACGGCACAAATTCGGGGTTCGATCAGTCCACGAATGCACGCTCGATCACGTAGTGACCCGGCGCGCTGTTCTTGCCTTCGACGAGGCCGGCCTGCTTCAGCAGGTCGGTCGTGTCCTTCAGCATCGCGGTGCTGCCGCACAGCATCACGCGGTCGTTTTCCGGCGAGAACGCCGGCACGCCGAGGTCCGTGAACAGCTTGCCCGTCGCGATCAGGTCGGTGATCCGGCCCTCGTTGTCGAACGCTTCGCGCGTGACCGTCGGGTAGTAGACGAGCTTTTCCTTGATGATGTCGCCGAGATACTCGTGGCCCGGCAGGTCGTGCTTGATGTAGTCCATGTACGCCAGCTCGCCCTTCAGGCGGCAGGTGTGCGTCAGGATGACCTTGTCGAAGCGTTCGTAGATGTCCGGGTCGCGGATGATCGACATGAACGGCGCGAGGCCCGTGCCGGTCGACAGCATCCACAGCGTCTTGCCGGGCAGCAGGTTGTCGGCGACGAGCGTGCCGGTCGGCTTCTTGCCGATCAGCACCGAGTCGCCCACCTTCAGGTGCTGCAGGCGCGACGTCAGCGGGCCGTTCTGGACCTTGATGCTGAAGAATTCGAGGTGCTCTTCGTAGTTCGGGCTGACGATCGAGTAGGCACGCGCGAGCGGCTTGCCGTCGACCTCGAGGCCGACCATCGTGAATTCGCCGTTGTTGAAGCGCAGGCTCGGCTCACGGGTGCAGGTGAAGCTGAAAAGCGTGTCGGTCCAGTGATGGACGGATTGGACGGTGGCGGTGTCGTATTTGCTCATGGCTTTGAAAACGGACGCGCGTAGCGGACGCGTGTAACGGGCCCAAAAACGGGCAAAAAAACCGAGTGCGTCGGCCCGATCGCGGATCGGCCGGCCGGCGCGTCGGACACGCGCCTTCTCGATGACAGACGTTTGAGGAACTCTTTATTTTACCCTGCTTGGGGCAGATGCGGGCTTGACCCGCGCGGCTGCGCGGATTTGGCGCAACGGAATCTTGCAAACAGCTTTCAGTAATCGGCAGCGAGCTTCGCGCCGCGAACACGCTGGTCCGGGACGCGCACGCTTTCGAGCCGGTCAGGCAGGTGAACCGGCCGCTGCGATATGCGCTTCGGTAGTCGCGGGCATGCGGTGCTGCCGCGTCACTGCGAATCGAGGCGCAGCCGCGCGATATACGGCAGGTGGTCCGACAGCCACGCGGTTTCGCCGGACGGCGCCTGCCATTCGAGCGGTGTCAGCCCGCGCACGAACATCTTGTCGAGCGCGAGCGCCGGGGAGAACGCGGGGAACGTGCGGCCCGACTCGCCGAGCAGCGTCGCGACCTCGGACAGCCCGATCTCGGCGAACAGCGCGACCGAATCGTTGCGCCAGTCGTTGAAGTCGCCGGCGAGCACGAGCGGGTCGTCGCCCGCGTTGCGCACGATCCAGTGCGCGATCCAGTGCATCTGGCGCAGCCGCGCCGCACGCGTGAGCGCGAGGTGCGCGCACAGGAGCGTGACGGGCCGCGCGCCGGCGAGCGTCGCGCGCGCGACCAGCAGCCCGCGCCGCTCGAAGCGGTGCGCGGAGATGTCCCAGCGGCCGCCGAGGTCGAGCGGGTGCGGCGACAGGATCGCGTTGCCGTGCCGCCACGACGGCTTGAACACGTTCGGTCCGAGCGCGATCTGCCAGTCGAGCGCTTGCGCGATCTCGGTGGCCTGGCAGTGCCACACGTCGTCGACCGCGTCGTCCATCGGCGCGCCGAAGCCGGGGGCGAGCATCGGACGCGGCATGCGGCGCGCCATCGCTTCCTGCAGGAAATACACGTCGGCGTGCGTCGACTGCATCCAGTTGCGCATCGCGTTCCATGCGGTGAAGCCGAGCGGCGAGCGGCCCTTGTGCAGGTTCCAGCTGACCGCGGTGATTTCGTCGGGCGCGGCGTGCGGTTCGGCGAACGGGAGGGACAGGGCGTCGGCGGACATGGCGCTCAGTCCTTCGCGACGTGCGCGCGCACGCGGTAGACGAGATGCGGGCGCTGCTCGACGAGCGTCCAGTCGGTCCATGCGTCGCCGCCGACCGACAGCCCCGGATGGCTCGCGACGATCTGCCGCGGCGACGCGGGCACGCACGGATCGCTGCGCGTCGCGTTTTCGTCGTCGAGGGTTTCCTGCACGTCGAGCGCGAGCGATACGGTGCGGGCGGCGTCGTCGACGGTGAGCGGCGCGACCGTCACCGAGCGCGAGCGCTCGGTCGGCACGACGCGCGCGGCGTTGCCGCAGCCGACGGGCACGGCGGACGGATAGCGATGGGTGTCGGTGCGGGTCTGACCGACGGTGGTGCGTTGCTGGAACGTGTCGATCGTCTGACCGTCGCGCACCACCTGGATCTCCCATGCGACGGCTGCCGGTGCGGCGCTCTGCGCATGGGCCGCGAGCGCGGCGCTCACGAGCAGGACGGCCAGGCCGTGTTTCAGCATGAAACTTCTCCGGAAACGCGGGGTAGCGGGGAACGGACGCACATCTTACGCCCGATCGATCCGGACGGTCGCGTGACACGATGCGTCGCCGCGGGTTCGCAGCACGATCTGGTCCTGATCGAAAGGTAGGTGCGCGTCACGCGTTTTCAAGCGAAAAAGCGCGCGAACTCGGCGACGCTCGCGCGCTCGGTGACGAGGCGGTTCTCGATCGCGTGCGGGTCCGCATGGCCGAGCGACATCCCGCACACGAGTTGCTCGTTGGCCGGGATGCCGAGATGCTCGGCGACGATCCGGTGGAACGGCACGAACGCGGCTTGCGGGCAGGTGTCGAGGCCGCGTGCGCGCGCGGCCGTCATCACGCCCTGCAGGAACATCCCGCAGTCGAGCCATGCGCCGTGCGTCATCACGCGGTCGAGCGTGAAGAACAGTGCGACCGGCGCATCGAAGAAGCGGAAGTTGCGCGCATGCTGCGCGTGCATGCGGGCCTTTTCGTCGCGGCCGATGTTCAACAGACCATACAGGTCCCAGCCGACCTTGCGGCGCCGGTCGATGTACGGCGACACCCATTCGCGCGGATAGTAGTCGTACTCGGCGACGTATTTCTCGTCGCGCGCCGGATCGTCGTATGCCGCTGTGAGGGCCGCGGCGAGCGCGTCGCGGGTCGTGCCGGTCGCGACGTACACGTGCCACGGCTGGATGTTGGTGCCCGACGGCGCGCGGCTCGCGGCTTCGAGGATTGCCTCGAGCGTGTCGCGCGGCACGGGCGTCGGCAGGAACGCGCGAATCGCGCGGCGCGACTTGAGCGCGGCGTCGACAGCGTCGACGGCGTGGATCGCGTCGGGATCGACGCGCGGGGCAGCAGCGGGGACGGACATCGGCAACCCTTCGAGACGAAGCGCGCGGCGCCGTGCGGGCGCCGTGGCGAGGCCGGCGCGACGGCCGGTGAACCATCGATCATACGCCGCGCGGCGCGACGCCGCAGCGCGCGCACGGTGTTAGCAGCAGACCGCGGTGGCTGCTTGCTTGCACGCCGATGCGGGATCGCTACACTGAAATCGTAAGGGTCTGATGATCGTGTGACGGCAGCAGCGGCGAGGTTGGTATGACGACGGCGATGGTGAAACAGGAACTGGCGGTGGCGTCCTTCAGCACGGTGTACGACCTCGAGCAGGTCGAGACCGCGTTGAACGAGCTGAACGAGAGCGCGAGCGACGCACTGCGCGCCACCTACGAGCGGATGCTCAAGACCGGCAATCTGCGCTTTTGCGTGAAGCCGAACCGGATGCCGTCGTTCGACGAACTCGGCGACGCGCTGCCCAATTTCACCGAACCCCTCGACGACGTGCGCAAGCAGGTCGCGCTGTGCCTCGAGACCGACGACCGGCTCGAACTGATGCCGATCCTGCTGCTCGGGCCGCCCGGCATCGGCAAGACGCATTTCGCGAAGGCGCTCGCGCAGCTGCTCGGCACCGCGTACCACTACGTGCCGATGAGTTCGCTGACAGCCGGCTGGATCCTGTCGGGCGCATCGTCGCAATGGAAGAACGCGAAGCCCGGCAAGGTGTTCGAAGCGCTCGTCAACGGCAGCTACGCGAACCCGGTGATCGCGGTCGACGAGATCGACAAGGCGGGCAGCGACGCGCAATACGATCCGCTCGGCGCGCTGTACGCGTTGCTCGAGCACGACACCGCGCGCGCGTTCGTCGACGAATTCGCCGAGGTGCCGATCGATGCGGGCAACGTGATCTGGGTCGCGACCGCGAACGATGCGCAGGCGATTCCCGAGCCGCTGCTGAACCGGATGAACGTGTACGAGATCGCGCCGCCGGACGCGGCCGGCGCGCGCCGGATCGCGCAGACGATCTACGACGAGATCCGCACGTCGCACGCGTGGGGGCGGCGCTTCCCCGACACGCTCGACGACGACGCGCTCGACGTGCTGGCCGCGACGCCGCCGCGCACGATGCGCCGTGCGCTGCTGCATGCGTTCGGCGCCGCGCGGCTCGACGGCCGGGACGTGATCGCACCGTCCGACATCCGCGCCGACGAGGGCGCGGCGAAGCGCCGTCCGATCGGGTTCTGAGCCGGCGGCGCGCGCCTCGCCGCGGCCTGCGCGCGTCGTGCCGTGCGGCGCGGCGCACGCGACATGCCGATGCAAGCGCGCTCGGCAGGCGGGCGAACCGGGACGTACAATTCTCTTCTCTCCCCTCGACGCGTGAGCGACGCGAAACGCCATGGAGCAGATGGATTGTGTGGTGATCGGCGCGGGTGTCGTCGGTCTTGCGATTGCGCGGGAGCTGGCCGCGCGCGGACGCGAAACGATCGTGCTCGAGGCGGCCGACGCAATCGGCACGGGCACGAGCTCGCGCAACAGCGAGGTGATTCACGCGGGGCTCTACTACTCGCGCGGCTCGCTGAAGGCGATGTCGTGCGTGCGCGGGCGCGACCTGCTGTACGAGTTCTGCGAGACGCGTCACGTGCCGCACCGGCGCGTGGGCAAGCTGCTCGTCGCGACGAGCGCCGCGCAGGTGAAGCAGTTGAAGGCGATCGCCGCACGCGCGGCGGAAAACGGCGTGCTCGACCTGATGCCGCTCACGCGTACCGAGGCGCAGACGCTCGAGCCCGCGCTCGATTGCGTGGAGGCGCTGTTTTCGCCGAGCACCGGCATCGTCGACAGCCACCAGCTGATGCTCGCGCTGCTCGGCGACGCGGAGCGCGACGGCGCGGTGTGCGCGCTGAAATCCCCGGTAGAGTCGATCGACGTGTTGCGCGGCGGCCGCTTCGTCGTGCGCACCGGCGGCGACGCGCCGACCGAAATCGAGGCCGCGTGCGTGATCAACAGCGCGGGCCTCGGCGCGCAGGCGCTCGCGCGCCGCACGCGCGGCCTCGATCCGCGCTGGGTGCCGCCGCTCTATCTCGCGCGCGGCAACTACTTCAGCCTGTCCGGCCGCGCGCCGTTCTCGCATCTCGTCTATCCGATACCCGACCGCGCGGGGCTCGGCGTGCACCTGACGCTCGATCTCGCCGGGCAGGCGCGCTTCGGCCCGGACGTCGAGTGGGTCGATGCGCTGCGCTACGAAGTCGATCCGGCGCGCGCGCAGGCGTTCTACACGTCGATCCGCACGTACTGGCCCGACCTGCCGGACGACGCGTTGCAGCCGGCCTACGCGGGGATCCGGCCGAAGCTCGCGGGGCCCGGCGAGCCGCCGGCCGACTTCATCGTGCAGGGCACGGCGCAGCACGGCGTGCGCGGCCTCGTGAACCTGTTCGGCATCGAGTCGCCGGGGCTGACCGCGTCGCTCGCGCTCGCGCAGCGCGTCGCCGACATGACGTCGCATGGCTGACACTCACGGCCCGCATCCGTGCGGGCCGGCCGTGCGAAACTCCGGGCGAGACCCGTGTGAAATCCCTTGTGTGAAATCCCTTATCTCCGGCATTTCGGCGCGCACATTCATGCGCTTGAGCGTTATTCTGTTGAACGGCCGTCGCCAGAACGGCTTTCAAACCGATAACGTTGGAGCGAGTCCCCCATGAAAACATCCCGTCGGAGTTTCCTGATCACGAGCATCGGCGCCGTGTCCGCGCTGGCGCTGTCGCGCGAAGCGCTGGCCGATGCGCCGATGCTGTCGGAAACGGATCCGACCGCCGTGGCGCTCGGCTACAAGGCCGATGCGACGAAGGTCGACAAGACGAAGTATCCGAAATACGCAGCGGGCCAGGATTGCGCGGCCTGCATGCTGTACCAGGGCAAGAAGGGCTCGGCGTCGGGCCCCTGCGGTGCATTCCCGGGCAAGCAGGTATCGGCGAAGGGCTGGTGCAGCGCATTCTCGAAGATGGGTTGATGCCCGCGGCGGCATCGTGCGATGCCGCAATGTGGCGAAAACCGCAAAACGCCCGCCATCGGACGATGGCGGGCGTTTTTTATGCTTGAAAACGGTTCCGTCGCTTTCTACACTCGCTGCAAACCAACGCGCCGCGGGCCCTCCGCGCGCCGCGCCCGATACGGCGGATTCACGAGAACGAGGCTCGCATGGCGACGATTGCGAATTCAACGAAAACGATCCGGCCCGAGCGCGCGCTGAACCGCCGCGCGGTAGTCGCCGCCGTGATCGGCAACGCGCTCGAGTGGTACGACTTCACGGTGTTCGGCTTCATGACCGTCGTGATCGCCGAACTGTTCTTCCCGACGACCAGCGAATACTCGTCGCTGCTCTTGACCACCGCGACCTTCGGCGTCGCGTTCTTCATGCGCCCGATCGGCGGCATCGTGTTCGGGCTGTACGCCGACCGCGCGGGCCGCAAGGCCGCGCTGTCGCTCGTGATCCTGCTGATGACGGCCGGCATCTTCCTGCTCGCGATCGCGCCGCCCTATGCGGCGATCGGCATCGGCGGCCCGCTCCTGATCGTGCTCGGCCGCCTGCTGCAGGGCTTCTCGGCGGGCGGTGAATTCGGCAGCGCAACGGCGCTGCTGATCGAAGCCGCGCCGTTCTCGAAACGCGGCTTCTACGGCAGCTGGCAGATGGCGAGCCAGGCGGGCGCGCTGCTGATCGGCGCGCTCGTCGGCGCGGCCGTCACGCGCGGGCTGTCGCACGACGCGCTGCGCAGCTGGGGCTGGCGCGTGCCGTTCATCCTCGGGCTCGTGATCGGCCCGATCGGTTTCTACATCCGCCGTCATCTCGCCGATTCCGAAGCGTTCCTGCATGCGCAGCAAAGCGCACGCCGCGCGACGCTCGGCGAAGTGTTCACGCGCCATCCGCGCGAGGTGCTGTGCGGGCTCGGCTCGGTGATCGCGCTGACGGTGACGGTCTACGTGCTGATCAGCTATCTGCCGACCTTCGCGGTGAAGCAGCTGAAGCTGCCGTATGCGCAATCGTTCTATGCGGTGATCATCGGCAACCTGCTGCTGATGGTGCTGTCGCCGGTCGCGGGCGCATGGTCGGACCGCATCGGCCGCAAGGGTCTGTCGCTGTGGTCGCTCGGGCTGACGCTCGTGCTGATGTATCCGCTGTTCGCGTGGCTCGACGCGGCGCCGAGCATCGCGCGGCTGATCGTGGTGCAGGCCGTGCTGTCGGTGACGCTCGCCGGCTACTACGGGCCGTTCGGCGCGATGATCGCCGAGCTGTTCCCGGCCAACGTGCGCTCGACCGGGCTGTCGATCGCGTACAACGTCGCGGTGATGCTGTTCGGCGGTTTCGGGCAGTTCATCGTCACGTGGCTGATCAAGGTGACGGGCACGCCGCTCGCACCGACCTACTACGTGATGGCGGGAATCGCACTGTCGATCGTCGCGGTCGCGTTCGTGCCCGCGCGCAGCGCGGATCTCGACGCGCCGGCCTGACGGTTGCATTGCATCGCATGCATCGTTTCGGAAGCCGCAACGATGTGCGGACTGGCTGCGAACACGGCGCGACAACCCTCTGCGTTCGCGCCCGAATTGTTTAGTTGTCGAACGAAACATGCGCGGGATGAACGAAATGGCCGCTCGTGCGCGCAGAGGCACTTTTCGCGTGTGCAAGACATCGGCAAAAACCCGCGTGGATGCGCGTCTAGAAGAGTTTTTTCTCCAGCTTGTTGCAAAATCGCTAGCTCAAGTAATATCCGCGTACCCGGCCCCCAGGGGGACCGGTTCCGATCTGGAGACCTGGAGGAAACATGGAATACAACCGTCTGTTGCACACCCTGCGTGTTACCGCCATCGCAGGCGTGGCAGCGGCATCGCTCGGCGTCGCGGGTTCTGCATTCGCACAGATCCCGAACAAAACGCTCGTCTACTGCTCAGAAGGCAGCCCGGCGGGTTTTGATTCCGCGCAATTCACGACCGGCGTCGATTTCACCGCCGCCACGTTCACCGTCTACAACCGCCTCGTCGAATTCGAGCGCGGCGGCACCAAGGTCGAGCCCGGCCTCGCCGAGAAGTGGGACGTCTCGTCCGACGGCAAGGTGTACACGTTCCACCTGCGTCATGGCGTGAAGTTCCACACGACCGACTTCTTCAAGCCGACGCGTGAATTCAACGCGGACGACGTCGTGTTCTCGTTCGAGCGCATGCTCGATCCGAACAATGCGTTCCGCAAGGCCTACCCGGTGTCGTTCCCGTACTTCACCGACATGGGCCTCGACAAGCTGATCACGAAGATCGAGAAGGTCGATCCGTACACCGTGAAGTTCACGCTGTCCGAGCCGAACGCGCCGTTCATCCAGAACATGGCGATGGAATTCGCGTCGATCCTGTCGGCCGAGTACGGCGACCAGCTGATGAAGGCCGGCAAGGCCGCCGACATCAACCAGAAGCCGGTCGGCACGGGCCCGTTCATCTTCCGCAGCTATACGAAGGACGCGACGATCCGTTTCGATGGCAATCCTGATTACTGGAAGAAGGGCGCGGTGAAGCTGTCGAAGCTGATCTTCTCGATCACGCCCGACCCGGGCGTGCGCGTGCAGAAGATCAAGCGCAACGAATGCCAGGTGATGAGCTATCCGCGTCCGGCCGACATCGCGGCGCTGAAGGCCGACTCGGGCATCGACATGCCGTCGCAGCCGGGCTTCAACCTCGGCTACCTCGCGTACAACGTCGAGCACAAGCCGGTCGACAAGCTCGAAGTGCGTCAGGCGCTCGACATGGCGATCAACAAGAAGGCGATTCTCGAATCCGTCTATCAGGGTGCCGGCCAGGCCGCCAGCGCGCCGATGCCGCCGACCCAATGGTCGTACGACAAGAACCTGAAGATGGCCCCGAACGACACCGAGAAGGCGAAGGCGCTGCTCGCGAAGGCCGGCTATCCGAACGGTTTCGACATCACGCTGTGGGCGATGCCGGTGCAGCGTGCATACAACCCGAACGCCCGCCTGATGGCCGAGATGATCCAGGCCGACTGGGCGAAGATCGGCGTGAAGGCGAAGATCGTCACGTACGAGTGGGGCGAGTACATCAAGCGCGCGCACACGGGCGAGCAGGACACGATGCTGATCGGCTGGACGGGCGACAACGGCGACCCTGACAACTGGCTCGGCACGCTGCTCGGCTGCGAGGCGATCAAGGGCAACAACTTCTCGCACTGGTGCTACAAGCCGTTCGACGACCTGATCCAGAAGGGTCGCACGACGACGGGCCAGGACGCGCGCACGAAGATCTACACGCAGGCCCAGCAGATCTTCGCGCAGCAGCTGCCGTTCTCGCCGATCGCGAACTCGACGGTCTACCAGCCGGTACGCAAGAACGTGGTCGACATGCGCATCGAGCCGCTCGGCTATGCGCGTTTCGACGGTGTCAGCGTGAAGTAACCGGCCTGGCGTAAGCTGTCGTCTTGAGAAGACCGGCTTGAAATCATCCGGCGACGAGGGGCCAAAAGCCCCTCGTCGCCGGTCGTACATTTCCCACAAGAAAATACGAGACGCATCATGTTCACATTCGTGTTGCGCCGCGTGGGCATGGTGATCCCGACCTTCATCGGCATCACCATCCTGGCGTTTGCGCTGATTCACCTGATACCGGGCGACCCCATCGAAGTGATGATGGGCGAGCGCGGCGTCGATCCCGCGATGCATGCGGAGGCCATGAAACGCCTCGGGCTCGACCAGCCGCTGCCCCTGCAGTACATCCACTACATCGGCCGGGCGCTGCATGGCGACCTCGGCACGTCGATCATCACCAACACCAGCGTCGCGGGCGAATTCTTCGCGCGCTTCCCGGCGACCGTCGAACTGTCGCTGTGCGCGCTCGTGTTCGCGCTCGCGGTCGGGCTGCCGGCCGGCGTGATCGCCGCGCTGCGGCGCGGCTCGGTCGTCGATCACGGCGTGATGGGCACCGCGCTCACCGGCTACTCGATGCCGATCTTCTGGTGGGGGCTGATCCTCATCATGGTGTTTTCGTCGTACCTCGGCTGGACGCCCGTGTCGGGCCGCATCGCGGTCGAATACGATTTCCCGCATCCGACCGGTTTCATGCTGATCGACGCGCTGCTCGCACCCGACGAAGGCGCGTTCAAATCGGCGGTCAGCCACCTGATCCTGCCGGCGATCGTGCTCGGCACGATCCCGCTCGCGGTGATCGCGCGGATGACGCGCTCGTCGATGCTCGAAGTGCTGCGCGAGGACTACATCCGCACGGCGCGCGCGAAGGGCCTGTCGCCCGTGCGCGTGGTCGTCGTGCATGCGCTGCGCAATGCGCTGATCCCGGTCGTCACCGTGATCGGCCTGCAGATCGGCACACTGCTGGCCGGCGCCGTGCTGACCGAGACGCTCTTTTCGTGGCCCGGTGTCGGCAAGTGGCTGATCGATGCGATCGGCCGCCGCGACTATCCGGTCGTCCAGGGCGGCATCCTGCTGATCGCGACGCTCGTGATCGTCGTGAACCTGGTCGTCGACCTGCTGTACGGCGTGCTGAATCCGCGCATCCGCCACACGAGGTAATTCCATGAGCAATCTGCAAAACACCCTGCCGAGCGAATCCGCGCCGGCCGGCGGCCGTGCGCTCGCGCTGCGCGAGTTCTGGGCCAACTTCTCGCGCAACCGCGGCGCCGTCGGCGCCGGCATCGTCGTGCTGGTGCTGATCCTCGTCGCGCTGTTCGCACCGCTGATCGCGCCGCACAGCCCGGTCGAGCAATACCGCGACTACGTGAAGATCCCGCCCGCATGGCTCGCGGGCGGCAACTGGCAGTTCATCCTCGGCACCGACGAAGCGGGCCGCGACATCCTTTCGCGCCTGATGTTCGGCGCGCGCATGTCGTTCTGGATCGGCTTCGTGTCGGTCGTGCTCGCGCTGATCCCCGGCATCGTGCTCGGGCTGATCGCCGCGTTCTTCCAGAAGTGGGCCGACACGCCCGTGATGCGCATCATGGACGTGCTGCTCGCGCTGCCGTCGCTGCTGCTCGCGGTCGCGGTCGTCGCGATCATCGGCCCGGGCCTCACCAACACGATGTTCGCGATCGCGATCGTCGCGCTGCCGGCCTACGTGCGCCTCACGCGCGCATCCGCGCTCGGCGAACTGCAGAAGGAGTACGTGACGGCATCGCGCGTGGCCGGTGCCGGCACGCTGCGCCTGATGTTCTCGCAGGTGCTGCCGAACTGCACGGCGCCGCTGATCGTGCAGGCGACGCTCGGCTTCTCGTCGGCCATCCTCGACGCGGCCGCGCTCGGCTTCCTCGGCCTCGGCGTGCAGCCGCCGACCGCCGAGTGGGGCGCGATGCTCGCGTCCGCGCGCGACTACATCGACAACGCGTGGTGGATCGTGACGATGCCCGGCCTGTCGATCCTGATTTCGGTGCTCGCGATCAACCTGCTCGGCGACGGGCTGCGCGACGCGCTCGATCCCAAACTGAAGCGGATGGCGTGACCATGAGCCAAGATCTACTGACTATCCGCAATCTCGCGGTGAACTTCAACGGCCTGCCCGCGGTCGACCGGATCAACCTGTCGATCGCGCCGGGCGAGGTGGTGGGCGTCGTCGGCGAATCGGGCTCCGGCAAGAGCGTGACGATGATGGCGCTGATGGGCCTGATCGATGCGCCGGGCAAGGTGACGGCCGACGAGGTCACGTTCAACGGTGTGGACCTGCTGAAGGCGTCGCCGAAGGCGCGCCGCAAGATCGTCGGCAAGGACATCGCGATGGTGTTCCAGGATGCGCTGACGAGCCTGAACCCGAGCTACACGGTCGGCTACCAGATCAAGGAGGTGCTGAAGCTGCACGAAGGCCTGCGCGGCGACGCGCTGCACCGGCGCGCGCTCGAGCTGCTCGACCAGGTCGGCATTCCGGATGCGAAGAACCGCATCACGGCGTTCCCGCACCAGATGTCGGGCGGCATGAACCAGCGCGTGATGATCGCGATGGCGGTCGCGTGCAACCCGAAGCTGCTGATCGCCGACGAGCCGACCACCGCGCTCGACGTGACGATCCAGGCGCAGATCATGGACCTGCTCGTGAAGCTGCAGAAGGAGCGCGGGATGGCGCTCGTGCTGATCTCGCACGACCTGGCCGTCGTGTCGGAGGTCGCGCAGCGCGTCGCCGTGATGTATGCGGGCGAGGTCATCGAGACCAATCGCGTGCCGGACATCTTCCGTGCGCCGCATCATCCGTATACCGAAGCGCTGCTCGCGGCGATTCCCGAGCACAATCAGGGGGCGCGTCGCCTTGCCGCATTGCCGGGCATGGTGCCGGGCCGCGATGATCGCCCGTCCGGGTGCCTGTTCGCGCCGCGCTGCAAGTACGTCGTCGACGATTGCCGCAAGGCGCGTCCGGCGCTCGATACGCTGGTGCCGGCCAACGATGCGATGCGCGCGCGCTGCATCAAGCCGCTCAATGTTTCCAACCTCGACCTGACGGGAGGCGCACGATGAATGCAGTCCACGAAACGCGTGCCACGCCGCACGACGAGGAAGCGGTGCTGGTCGCCGACCGGCTCGCGAAGCACTACACGGTCAAGCGCGGGATGTTCGGGCAGGGCACCGTGAAGGCGCTGAACGGCGTGTCGTTCACGCTCACGCGCGGCAAGACGCTCGCCGTCGTCGGCGAGTCGGGCTGCGGGAAATCGACGCTCGCGCGCCAGCTCACGATGATCGAGACGCCCACCTCGGGCCACCTGACGATCGACGGCAAGGACGTGGCCGGCGCGAGCCGCGAGACGGTCGCCGACCTGCGCCGCCGCGTACAGATGGTGTTCCAGAACCCGTTCGCGTCGCTGAACCCGCGCAAGACCGTCGAGCAGACGCTCTCCGAGCCGCTCGAGATCAACGCGAACCTGACGGCCGCCGAACGCGCGCAGCGCGTCGCGCAGATCATGCGCACGGTCGGCCTGCGGCCCGAGCACGCGAAGCGTTATCCGCACATGTTCTCGGGCGGCCAGCGCCAGCGGGTCGCGATCGCGCGCGCGATGATCCTCGATCCGCGGATCGTCGTCGCCGACGAACCGGTGTCCGCGCTCGACGTGTCGATCCAGGCGCAGATCCTGAACCTGTTCATGGACCTGCAGGAGCAGTTCAAGACGAGCTACGTGTTCATCTCGCACAACCTGTCGGTGGTCGAGCACGTCGCCGACGACGTGATGGTGATGTACTTCGGCAGCGTCGCCGAGCTCGGCGACAAGGCGACGATCTACGCGCATCCGCGCCATCCGTACACGCGCGCGCTGATGTCGGCGACGCCGGCGATCTTCGAGGAAGACCGCCGCGTGCAGATCAAGCTGCAGGGCGAGCTGCCGTCGCCGCTCAATCCGCCGTCGGGCTGCGCGTTTCACCAGCGCTGCCCGTACGCGGTCGAGCGCTGCCGCGTCGAGGAACCGCAGCTGCGCGACGTCGACGGACGCCGCGTGGCCTGCCATCGCGCCGAGGAGGTAGGGGAGGTGAATGCCTGATGGTTTGGCGGCGCGCGCGCCTGGCGTGCGCCGTTCGGGGGGCGGCCGCGCGCGCGTGATGCGCGCGTGCCGCAACGCACGGCGCTGGAGCGTGCGCACGGTCACGGGCGCGGCGCTGGCTGGCGCGTGCGTGGCGGCCAGCGTGCTGGTCCCGGTCGACGCCGCGCGTGCCGAAAGGCGCGCGCCGGCGAGTTCGCCGATCCATCCGTCGCAGGTTCCGCCGCCCGGCATGAACCTGCCGGGCTTCCACGTGCCGTCCGTGTCGAACGGCACGGTCGCGCGCGGCACGGTGCGCGTGCAGCCCGCGCGCATGCCGTTCTATGTCGCCACCCGGGGCAGGGTCACGCTGTACGTGCTCGGCACGCTGCACACGGGCGACCCGTCCGACTATCCGCCCGCGCAGCCGTTCCGGCCGCGCATCCTCGCGGCGCTCGCCGCGTCGCCGACGCTAGCGCTCGAGCTGTCGCCGGACGATCTCCTCGAATCGCAGGACGACGTGTCGAAGTACGGCGTGTGCCGCTACCCGTGCCTGCAGCGCCTGCTGCCCGAGCCGCAGTGGCAGCGCCTCGCGGCGCGCCTGCGCGGCAACCCGGCCGCGCTCGCGGAGATCCGCCGGATGCGGCCGTGGCTCGCGGCGCTGGTCGTCGAAACCTACGACTCGCTGGCGGCCGGCCTGCAGACCGAGTACGGCACCGAGGCGCAGCTGCAGAACGTGTTCCTGAAGAAGAAGGGCGGCCGCGTGATCGGGCTCGAGACGCTCGCCGAGCAGATGCGCGCGTTCACCGGGCTGACGCTCGCCGAGCAGCGCGAGATGCTCGCGCAGGACATGGTGCAGACCCCGGCGCAGAACGCCGACGACATCAAGGCGCTGCACCGGCTGTGGCGAATTGGCGACGCCGACGCGATCTCGGCGTGGGCGGTCGCGAAGAGCGAGCGGCTGGCCCGTTCGAAGGCGCTGTCGGCGTCGATCGACAACAAGATCCTGTACGAGCGCAACCGGCGCTTCGTTGCACGGATGACGGCAATCGCCGCGCCGAACCGGCCGGTATTCGTGGCCATCGGCGCGCTGCATCTGGGCGGCCCGCGCGGCGTGCTCGAATTGTTGCGCCAGCAAGGGTATCAGGTCGACGCGAACTGATCGCGCCGCGCACCGCGCGCCGATCCTCCCCTGTTTGATCGACGAGATGCACGCGCTGCGAGGCGCCCGCGCGGCCACGCGGCTCGATAAGGAAAACCCTCGAATCTTCAGGAAATAGCGTTTAAAACGATTGACATCCGGTTCTGCCAATCTCTATTCTTCATCCCACAAGTTGAAAAAATGAAAAGAATAGATAAGTTCTACGGGGTAGCAGAAAACAAAGCGCGGGGTTAGCGTAGCCGGCACGTATGTAACGTGCCGGCCGCGGAGTGTCTGCATGCACGGCGGGGCCAAACATCGTCGGCACAACAAATGCATGCGACAGACTTGCGGCATAAGCAACGTTCCGTCGTCCGACCGGGGGAAGCAGCAAGCGGGCGGCGGCGGACGTTTTTTGATCCGGAGCATGTTTCCGGTCACCGTCGACAGACGGTTTCGGGGGGCGAATCGACAGACGGCGAAGTCCGCGGCGATTGCGCCAACAGAAAAGCGCCACGAGGGCGCTTTTTTCTTTTGTGGCGGCGGTTTTCGACCTGCGACGGCTGAGCGCTTCGACGACGCGTCACGTCATCATGCGTCTTCGCCGGCCTGCAGCGCGCCGGGCGCGACGACATCGACACCCGCCGCTTCGAGCGCCGCGCGGATCCGCTTCGCGAACGCGAGCGCATGCGGGCCGTCGCCGTGCAGGCAGACCGTTTGCGCGTTGAGCGGCACCCACTCGCCGCTCACTGCCCGCACCTGCCGCTCGCGCACCATGTCGAGCGTGCGCGCGAGCACCGCTTCTTCATCGTCGATCAGCGCGCCGGGCTGGTTGCGCGGCACGAGCGAGCCGTCCGCGCGGTAGCCGCGGTCGGCGAATACTTCCTCCACCGCGGCGAGCCCCGCGTGGCGCGCGGCCGCGACGAACACGCTGTTCGCGAGCCCGAACACGGCCAGCGACGGATCGAAGTCGTGGATCGCGGACACCACCGCGTCGGCGATCAGCGGGTCGCGCGCGGCCTGGTTGTACAGCGCGCCGTGCGGCTTAACGTGCGCGATGCGGCCGCCCTCGGCCTGCGCGATCGCCGACAGCGCGCCGAGCTGGTACAGCACGCCCGCATAGATGTCGCCGGCCGGCAGCTGCATTTCCTTGCGGCCGAAATTCTCCGGGTCGTGAAAGCTCGGGTGCGCGCCGATCGACACGCCTTTCTGCACGGCCCAGCGCACGCAGTCGCGCATCGCATTGGCGCCGCCTGCATGCCAGCCGCACGCGATGTTCGCCGACGTGACGAGGTCGAGCAGCGCCTCGTCCGATCCGCATCCTTCACCGAGATCGGCATTCAGATCGATTTCCATGATGTTCCTCGTCCACGGGTGCGTGGCGCGTCCTTCGTCCTGCTTCCGTCATTGTCACGCTGCGCGCGATTGCGCGCGGCGGCGCGTTTCCTCGCGCATCTCGATCGCGACGTCGATCTGGCGCAGATAGGCACGTTCTGCGACCAGGGCGGCGCGCGCGGCGTCGGGTGTCGTGCGCACGAAGCGGATCGGCAGGTTGAGCCGCGCCTGTGCGAGTTTCCAGAGATCCGCGCGGATCACCGTGCCGATCTTCGGATAGCCGCCGGTGGTCTGCGCATCGTGCATCAGCACGATCGGCTGGCCGTTCGGCGGCACCTGGATCGTGCCGGGCAGCACCGCGTGCGACAGCAGCTCGACCGGCCGCTCGCGCACCAGTTCGGCGCCGGCGAGACGATAGCCCATCCGGTTGCTGTTCGCGGTGACGAGCCATTCCTCGTCCCAGAACGCCTGCTGCGAATCGGCCGCGAACGACGCGTAGTCGGGGCCCGGCAGCACGCGCACGGGCATCGCCCACGGCGCATGCGCCGGCCGGTGGCGGCGCGGCGGTTCGTCGACGCGCACGAACGCGCACCACGCGGGCGCCTTCACGCCGAATTCGGGCGCGTCGGCCGCGAGGCAGCCGGCGCCGGCCGGCGGCACGCCGACCGGCAGCCGGTCGCCGTCGCGCAGCGCGCGGCCGCCGAGGCCGCCGAAGCGCGACGCGAGATCGGTGCTGCGCGAGCCGAGCATCGGCAGTACGTCGATGCCGCCCGCGATGCACAGGTAGCCGCGCATGCCGCGTTTCGCGGCCGGCAGCACGAGCGTCTGCCCGGCGTCGACCGGCAGGCTCCACCAGGAATACACGGGCCGGCCGTCGAGCGTCGCGCCGAATTCGGTGCCGGTGATCGCGATGCGCGTCGCGCGCGTGAAGCGGAACGCGGCCGGCCCGATCGTGATTTCGACGGCCGCCGCGTCGGGGCGGTTGCCGACCAGCCGGTTGCCGACCTCGAGCGCGAGGCAGTCGAGCGCGCCGCCCTGCGCGACGCCGAGATGGCGTGTGCCGCGGCGGCCGAGATCCTGCACGGTCGACAGCGGGCCGGCGCGGACGACCTCGATCGTGCCCGGTGCGGTGTTCTGGCTCATGTCGCGTCGACTCCGGCAATGGTGAAGCGCACGCGGTCGCCGGGCAGCAGCAGCGTCGGCTGCGGCCGTGCCGGGTCGAACAGCACGTGCGACGTGCGGCCGATCAGCTGCCAGCCGCCGGGCGACGTGGCCGGATAGATGCCCGTCTGCGCGCCGCCGATGCCGACCGAGCCGGCCGGCACCTCGAGGCGCGGGGCCGCGCGGCGCGGCGTGTGCAGCGACGCATCGAGGCCGCCGAGATACGCGAAGCCCGGCTGGAAGCCGACGAAGAAGACGACGTAGGCGCCCGCCGCGTGGCGCGCGACGACTTCGTCTGCCGACAGCCCGGTGTGCGCGGCGACGGCCGCGAGGTCGGGACCGGCGGCACCGCCGTATTCGACCGGGATGTCGATTTCCCGGCCGTCCGCGTGCTCGACGTCGGCGGTTTCCCACGCGTCGCGCAGCGCCGGCGTGAGCGAGTCGGCCGTCGTGGCGAGCGCGTCGAACACGATCGTCAGGTTGTTCATGCCCGGCACGACGTCGATCACGTCGGGCCACGCGCGCGCGACCTCGGCGACGGCCCAGACGCGGCGCTGGCAATCGAGCGTGGCGGGCGGCGGTACCTCGCAGACGAGGGCGGCATCGCCGAGCGGATAAATGCGGGGTTGCGTCATCGGACTGGCACGGTTCGGACGGCAATGTTAGCGCACATTGTCAATAAAATATCGACAACTTCCCAATAAGCGTTTTCGCCTAGCCCGTATGTCCGGGCTTCTGGCGTACACTCGGCACACCCTGTCATCCGGCTTGCTCCGCCTTTCCATGAAGCGTCCTGCGACCAAGATCGTGTCATCCGAACACCTCGTTTCCGATTCGAGCGCGGAGCTGTCGGAACTCGAATACGGGCTCATCATGGCCGGCAACGCATTCAACCGCTGGATGGTGCGCTGCATGTCGGCCGCGGGCGCGAAGGACATGACGGCGGTCGAGGTGTCGCTGCTGCATCACGTGAGCCACCGCGAACGCAAGAAGAAGCTCGCCGACATCTGCTTCGTGCTCAATATCGAGGATACGCACGTCGCGACCTATGCGCTGAAAAAACTGATCGCGCGCGGCTATGTGAAGAGCGAGAAGAGCGGCAAGGAGGTGTTCTTCTTCGCGACCGAGGCGGGCCGCGAGCTGTGCCTGAAGTATCGGGAGGTGCGCGAGCACTGCCTGATCGAGACGCTCAAGGACAGCGGCCTCACCAACGAGCAGATCGGCGACGCGGCGCAGTTGCTGCGCCACGCATCGGGCCTCTACGACACGGCCGCGCGCGCGGCGGCGTCGCTGTAAACGATTGCGGACGGGAGGGTGAGCGCGGTGACGCGCGGCATGCCGCTCACGCAGCAGCGCGCGCCGCGTCATCAGGCGGCCGGGTAAAGCGCGCCGTCGGTCACGATCCAGCGCATCGCGAGATCGTGCGCCTCGGCTGGCAGCGCATCGACGCGGCACGCTTCATACGCGATGCCGACCGTCACCGGCAGCGTGTCGCCGGGCCACACCGCGAGCGTGCGGTCGTAGTAGCCGCCGCCGTAGCCGAGCCGGTAGCGCTGCAGATCGAATCCCACGCACGGAATCAGCAGCAGGTCGGGCACGACGACGACGCCCGACGCCGGTTCCGGAATCCGGTGATGGCCTTCGCGCATCGGCGTATCCGCATCCCATGCATGGAACGCGAGCGGCGTGTGACGCTCGCCGATCACCGGCAGCGCGGCGCGGCGGCCCGTGCCGGCCGCGGCCCACGCGAGCACCGCGTCGCGCGCGTCGAATTCGCCCGGCAGCGGCCAGTAGAAGCCGACCGTCGCGGGCGCGAGGCGCTCGAGCAACAGGCGCAGCCGCGCGTCGAGCGCGGCGTTCGCGGCGGGCTGCGATGCGGCGTCGCGACGCGCGCCGGACAGCGTTTTGCGCAGTGCAACCTTCGGGTTCGGCACAGGGTTGCATGCTATGCTTTCGCTCACTTCGTGCTCCATTCATAACGATGTCGAACAGCCTTTTCCGAGTATATCGCGCGGTCGCGCTCACGCTTTCGGCCGCCGCGCTCGTCGCGGGCACGGCCGCGTGCGCCGCACCGGGCGACGACACGCTCGCCGGGGACGACCAGATCTTCGTGCAGCTGCGCGAAGCCGCGCGCCGCAACGACGCCGCGAAGGCCGCGCAGCTCGCGTCGATGATCCCGAACTATCCGGTCCCGTCCTACGTCGAGTATTTCCAGATCAAGCCGCAGCTGTTCGATTCGACCGGCCGCGCACGTGTCGACGCACCGGACGCACCGGTGCAGTCGTTCCTGCAGCGCTACGACGGCCAGGCGATCGCCGACCGCCTGCGCAACGACTACCTGCTCGTGCTCGGCGCGCGTCACGACTGGCGCAACTTCGACGACCAGTACAAGCGCTTCGTGCTCGACGACGACACGCAGGTCAAGTGCTACGCGCTCGAATCGCGCGCGGCGCGCGGCGAGAACGTCGCCGAGGCGGCGCGTGCGCTGCTCGTCGAGCCGAAATACTACGGCGACGCCTGTGTCGACCTGATTACGGCGCTCACCGTCAACCAGCAGTTCACGAGCGACGACGTGTGGCAGCAGGCGCGTCTCGCGTACGAGCAGAACTACACGACGCTCGGCGGCAAGATCGTCGACGCGCTCGGCGCGCGCCCGGTCGGTTTCGACCAGGCGACCAGCGCGCCGCCGCTGTACCTCGCGCGCGGCGTCGGCCCCGACGCGGCCTCGCACCAGCTCGCGCTGATCGCGCTCGGCCGCATGGCGCGCAACGATCCGGACGCGGCGGCCGGGATGCTGACGTCGATCGCCGGCTCGCTGACGAAGCAGGAGCAGGCGATCGCGTGGGGCGCGATCGGCTACCAGGGCGCGATCAAGCGCTCGGCGCTCGCGTCGGTCTGGTATGCGAAATCCGCGAACGCGCCGCTGTCGAACCCGGGCTACGAATGGCGCACGCGCGCCGCGCTGCTCGCCGGCAACTGGCCGATGGTGCGCTGGTCGATCGAACAGATGCCGCCGTCGCTGCGCGACGATCCGGCATGGATCTACTGGCATGCGCGCGCGCTCAAGCAGAGCGGCGACACGCTGCAGGCGAACCAGGAATTCGAGCAGGTCGCGGGCCAGTACAACTTCTACGGGCAGCTCGCCGGCGAAGAGCTCGGCCAGCGCACGTCGATCCCGCCGCGCACGAAGGTGAGCGATGGCGACATCGACGCGATGAGCAAGATCCCGGGCTTCGCGCTCGCGCAACGCTTCTACGGGCTGAACCTGCGTCTCGAAGGCAACCGCGAATGGAACTGGCCGCTGCGCGGGATGACCGATCGCCAGCTGCTCGCGGCCGCCGAATACGGCAAGCGCATCGACCTGCTCGACCGCACCGTCAACACGGCCGACCGCACGAAGGCCGAGCACGACTTCACGCTGCGCTACCCGTCGCCGTACCGTGACATCGTCGAGCGCTACGCGCAGTCGTCGGGCCTCGACATCGAATGGGCATACGGGCTGATCCGCCAGGAGTCGCGCTTCATCACGAACGCGCGTTCGTCGGTCGGCGCGGGCGGCCTGATGCAGCTGATGCCGGCCACCGCGCAGCTCGTCGCGAAGAAGCTCGGGATGGGCACGATCACGCGTGCGCAGATGCACGACATCAATACCAACATCCAGCTCGGCACCTGGTATCTGGCGGACATCTACAACAACTTCGACAGCTCGCCGGTGCTGGCAACCGCCGGCTACAACGCGGGCCCGGGCCGGCCGCGCCAGTGGCGCCAGGTGTTGACGCAGCCGGTCGAAGGCGCGATCTTCGCGGAGACGATTCCGTTCAACGAGACGCGCGACTACGTGAAGAACGTGCTGTCGAACACCGTCTACTACGCGGCGCTCTTCGAGGGCAAACCGCAGTCGTTGAAGAAACGCCTAGGCATGATCTCGCCCTGATCCGCAATCTTCACACTGCCGCGCGAGACGCGGCAGTGTTCTTTTGAGGACCCGAACATGGATCGCCAGACCGTCGCGCTGCTGGGCGGCACCGGCTTCATCGGCAGCCGGCTCGTCAACGCGCTGATCGATGCCGGCAAGCAGGTGCGGATCGGCACGCGGCGGCGCGAGCACGCACGCCACCTGCAGATGCTGCCGGTCGAGATCGTCGAGCTCGACGCGCTCGATACGCGCACGCTCGCCCGGTTCGTCGCCGGCGCGCATGCGGCCGTCAATCTCGTCGGCGTGCTGCACGGCGGCCGCGGCACGCCGTACGGGCCCGGGTTCGAGCGCGCGCACGTCGCGCTGCCGGCCGCGCTGGCCGCCGCGTGCGTCGAAGTCGGCGTGCGGCGCGTGCTGCACATGAGCGCGCTCGGCGCCGATTCGCACGGCCCGAGCATGTACCAGCGCTCGAAGGGCGACGGCGAGGCCGCGCTGCATGCGGTCGCGGCGACCGATTCGCTCGCGCTGACGATCTTCCGCCCGTCGGTCGTCTTCGGCCCCGGCGACGCATTCCTGAACACGTTCGCGAACCTGCAGCGCACGCTGCCGGTGCTGCCGCTCGCGATGCCCGATGCGCGCTTCCAGCCGGTGTTCGTCGGCGACGTCGTGCGCGCGTTCGTCAACACGCTCGATCTCGCGGCCGCGCACGGCAAGACCTACGAACTCGGCGGCCCGACCGTCTATACGCTCGAGCAGCTGGTGCGCTATTGCGGCACGCTGGTCGGCAGGCAGGCACGCATCGTGCGGCTGCCCGACGCGCTCGCGCGGCTGCAGGCGAGCGTGTTCGAATGCCTGCCCGGCGAGCCGGTGATCACGCGCGACAATCTCGCGTCGATGTCGGTGCCGAACGTGCTGTCCGGGCCGCTCGCACCGGAACTCGGGATCTCGCCCGCGAGTCTCGAGAGTATCGCGCCCGCGTATCTCGGCCATGCCGCGCGGCGCTCCCGCTTCGACTGGTTCCGCTCGCGCCGCCGCTAGGCGCCGCGGACCGTCGCTTCCGTCATTCACTTTCGCGCTTTCCGGAACACCGCCATGAAACTCGTCATTGGAGACAAGAACTACTCGTCGTGGTCGATGCGGCCGTGGCTGCTGCTCGCGCATTTCGGCATCCCGTTCGACGAGATCGTGATCGAGCTGCGCCGCGACGACACGGCCGCGCGCATCCGCGAGTATTCGCCGACCGGCAAGGTGCCGTGCCTGATCGACGACCACGGCGTCGCGATCTGGGATTCGCTCGCGATCGCCGAGACGCTCGCCGAGCGCTATCCGCAGTTCCCGATGTGGCCCGCTGATCCGCTCGATCGCGCGCATGCGCGCTGCATCTCGGCCGAGATGCATTCGGGCTTCGCCGCGCTGCGCACGCAGATGGGAATGAGCGTGCGCGCGTCGATGCCGGGGCGCGGCGCGACGCCCGAGGCGCTCGCCGACGTCGCGCGCATCGACGCGCTGTGGAGCGCGTGCATCGAGGCCTCGGGCGGCCCGTTCCTGTTCGGCGAATTCGGCATCGCCGATGCGATGTATGCGCCCGTCGTGATGCGCTTCAACACGTATGCGCCGGCGCTGTCGCCGGAAGCGGCCGGGTATGCGGCGCGCGTGACGGCACTGCCGGCGGTGCAGCGCTGGATCGATGGCGCGCGCCGCGAAACCAACGTGATCGCCGAATACGAACCGACGCCATGAACATCTACGCAGTAGGCGGAGCGATCCGCGACGAATTGCTCGGCGTGCCGGTGCAGGACCGCGACTACGTGGTGGTGGGCGCGACGCCCGAGCAGATGGCCGCGCAGGGCTTCCGACCGGTCGGCAAGGATTTCCCCGTGTTCCTGCATCCGGGCACGCAGGAGGAATACGCGCTCGCGCGCACCGAGCGCAAGACGGCGGCCGGCTATCACGGCTTCCAGTTCTACTATGCGCCGGACGTGACGCTCGAAGAGGACCTCGCGCGGCGTGACCTGACGATCAACGCGATGGCGCGCGAAGTGAGCCCGGAGGGCGCGCTGGTCGGCCCGGTGATCGATCCGTTCGACGGGCAGGCCGACCTGCGCGCACGCGTGTTCCGGCATGTCGGCGACGCGTTCGTCGAGGATCCGGTGCGGATCCTGCGGATCGCGCGCTTTGCCGCGCGCTTCGCCGATTTCACGGTCGCGGACGACACGCTCGCGCTGATGCGGCGGATGGTCGACGCGGGCGAAGCGGATGCGCTGGTGCCCGAGCGCGTGTGGCAGGAGATCGCGCGCGGGCTGATGGAGGCGAAACCGTCGCGGATGTTCGCGGTGCTGCGCGAGTGCGGCGCGCTCGCGCGCATCCTGCCCGAGGTCGACGCGCTGTGGGGCGTGCCGCAGCGCGCCGACTATCACCCGGAAGTCGACACCGGCGTGCACGTGATGATGGTCGTCGACTACGCGGCGAAGCAGGGCTATTCGCTGCCGGTGCGCTTCGCGGCGCTCACGCACGATCTCGGCAAGGCGACGACGCCCGCCGACGTGCTGCCGCGCCATGTCGGCCACGAAGGCCGCAGCGTCGACCTCATCAAGCCGCTGTGCGAGCGGCTGCGCGTGCCGAACGATTGCCGCGATCTCGCGCTGGTGGTCGCGCGCGAGCACGGCAACCTGCATCGCGTGATGGAAATGGGCGCGGCCGCGCTGGTGCGTTTCTTCGAGCGCAGCGACGCGCTGCGCAAGCCGGCGCGCTTCGCGGAGATGCTGCAGGCGTGCGAAGCGGATGCGCGCGGCCGGCTCGGGCTCGACACGCAGCCGTATCCGCAGGCCGAGCGGCTGCGCGTGGCGCTGGTGGCGGCGCGCAGCGTCGACGCGGGCGCGATCGCGCGCGGCGTCGGCAACGATGCGATGCAGATCAAGGACGCCGTGCATCGCGCGCGGGTCGAGGCCGTCAAGCAGGCGCTGGCGATCGCGGAATAGGGGGGAATCGGGGCGCGGACTGGGCTGCGAATCGGGGTTGCGAATCGGGCCGTGAATCGTGCGGACCGTGCCGAGCGGTGCGCCGCCCGGCCGCCAGCCGTCATTTCTTCATGCGCTCGGCGGTGCGGCGCGCCGGCGTGGCGGCAGCCGGACGTTTGCCGGTGGCCGCGCGCGACTTCCCGGCAGCCGTGTTGGCCGCGGCGCCGGCCGGCTTGTCGGCGGGCTGCGCGGCGTCCGCGTCGCGCTCCCGCTTCGGTGCCGGTTCGCGGCGGCTCACGCGCGGCTCGCCCGGCGTCGCGCCGGCATCGCGCGCGAGCAGCCTGATTTTCATCGCGGCGGACCCCAACTCGGCGCAGTTGTCGTCGAAGAGGGGCAGCGTGCCGACCGCGATCAGCTCCGCGGGCCCGTCGCCGACGTTCGCGACGCGATGGCGCTTCCTCGCGTCGAAGTGCAGCGAATCACCGGGCGATAGCGGGTAATCCTTCTTGCCGATCGTGTAGCAGAGCCGGCCGGTCAGCACGTACACGAACTCGTCGCCGCCGTGCGCGACCCATTCCGACCGGTAGCCCTCCATCATCCGGACCTTGAGCGCGTTGATCTGGCTGCCGTCGAAGGTGGTGGACAGCCGCTCGTACCACTGCGACGCGGCGTCGACCGCGTACGGTTCGCGGCGGCCCGCGTGCGAGTCGGGCTGCGCCTGGCGCGGCTGGTCGATCAGCGTGCCGAGCGGTACGTCGAGCGCTTTCGCGACGTTGACGAGCGATGACAGCGAGATACCGGTCAGATGGCGCTCGACCTGCGACAGGAACCCGACCGACAGGTTCGCTTCGGTCGCGACTTCCAGCAGCGTTTTCTTCGCTTCCCGGCGCAGGCGGCGAATGCGCTGGCCGATACGCATGATGTCTGAATCCATGGATCTCTTTCGTGGCAACGAGTCGGGAGGCGAGCGAGGGGGCGGTGCAGTCGCCGGACGTTGCCGTTCCGTGAATCGCACGAAGCACGGCCGTCGGGACGACGATGCGGGCGCATTGTACCGCGCAGTCGCGCCGGTCCGCCGCCACGCCGCGCACGGCGGTGCCGCCGTCGCGCACCTCACGCATCGGGAATTTTAGCCCTACGAAAATTTTAGCTTGACCTCAATTTCAACGTGCTCTAGATTCTGTCGCACGCATCAAACAAAGTTAAGTGAGACAAAAATTTCCCCGAAAGCCTGCCGCTGGAACGGCGCCACGGTGCCCGCCGGGCCGCGCGTCGTCCGCGCGGGCAGCGTGCCGCGCGAGGCGTGCGCCATGCCGCGTGACGCCGCCGGCCGCCGACAACAATCCATAACGGGTATCCGATGATCGATCGACTGAAATACAGCTTCTCCGGCCTTCCCCCGTACGACGCGTCCATCGCCGACACGCAGGCCGGCCTGTCGCGCCTGCTCGACGCCACCCGGCTCGACGCGGTCGTGGTCACGTCGCAGGACGAATACATCACCGAATACCTGCCGCGCCGCAACAACCCGCGCTATGCGCTGTCGGGTTTCGACGGCTCGGCCGGCTGCGGCATCTTCCTGAGCGCGGCGACCGCCGAGGCGCTCGGCGTGCCGCCGTTCGTGCTGTTCGTCGACGGCCGCTATCACCTGCAGGCCGAACAGCAGTGCGACCCGGCGCGCGTGCGGATCGAGAAGCTCGGCATGAACGTGACGATCTGGCAGGCGCTGGCCGACTGGCTGCTCGCGCACGCGAGCCGGCTCGCGCGGGTCGGCTACGACGCGCTGCGGATCAGCGTCGCGCAGCGCGACCGGCTGGTCGAGCAGACGCAGGCGGCATCGCTCGACTGGACGAGCCTCGTCGAGCGCGAGATCGACCGCGCGATCGCGCTGCCGGGCTGGGTGGTCGAGCGGCCGATCTTCGAGCTGCCGGACGCGATGACCGGCGCGAGCGTCGCGCAGAACCTCGACGCGCTGAACCGGCGGCTCGCCGCGCACACCGGCGCTGCGCCCGGCACGTCCGCGTTCTTCACGTGCGCGTCGGACGACCTCGCGTACCTGCTGAACAGCCGCGGCTATCACATCCCGAATGCGTCGTCGCACCTGGGCTTCCTGTTCGCTATCGGCGAGCAGGTCGCGCTGTTCCTGCCGGAGGGTTGCGACCGCTGCCCGGTCGAACTGGCGTCGTATCCGGCGCTGCACGTGATCCGGCGCGACTTCGCCGAACTCGAGCGCTTCCTCGCGCGGTTCGCGGTCGAGCACGTGTGTTACGGCTTCGAGTCGGTCAACTGCGCGCTCGTCGAGTCGGTGCGCCGCGTGTGGCCGCACGCGCGGCACGCCGACTTCAACCCGGTCGAGGCGCTGCGCGCCGGCAAGACGCCGGCGGTGCTCGACCGGTTCCGCGACGCGTTCGCGCGCAGTTCGGCGGCGATCGCCGAAACGATGCGCTGGGCGAAGGCCGGCGAGCCGGGGCAGCGCCATACCGAGTACGACCTGGCCCGCACGATCAACGACGCGTACGGCGCCCGCTCGGCGGTCGCGCTGACCTTCCCGTCGATCGCGGCGAACGGCGCGAACAGCGCGTTCGCGCACTACACGGCGGCGAGCGCCGACGTCGAGCTGACCGAAGGCGAACTCGTGCTGCTCGACAGCGGCGCGTATTACGACGCCGGTTTCGCGACGGACTGCACGCGCGTCGTGCTGCGCCGCACGCGGCCGGAGACGGTCGCGCAGCCGTGGCAGCGCGAGATCTACACGGTCGCGCTGAAGGCCTGCATCAAGGGGCTCGTCACGCGTTTCCCGAAGACGGCGACGGGCGGCGACGTCGACGCGGCGGTGCGCCAGGTGTGCCGCGACCACGGCTACGATTTCGGTCACGGCACCGGGCACGGTGTCGGGATCCACGTGCACGAGGGCGGCGTGCGGTTCGCGCCGGGCGCGCGGTACGGGCTGGTGCCGAATGCGGTGATTTCGGTCGAGCCCGGCATCTACGTGCCGGGCAAGGGCGGCGTGCGGATCGAGAACATCGTGATCGTGCGCGCGGACGACGACGCATCGGACACCGTCGCGTTCGAGAACATCGTCACGGTCGGCTACGACTGGGACCTGATCGACGTCGAACTGCTGAACGACGACGAGCGCGCGTACCTGCGCGACTACGAACGGCTTTGCGTGGAACGCGGCACGCAGGTCACTGCGTGTCCGCTGCTGTAAGGCGGGGAAGGGGCGCGCGGCCGCAGGCGGGCCGCGCGATGCACGCGCGGCGCGTCGATGCGCCGGCGTGATCGGTCCGTCGGGAATCCGTACGTCAGAGAATCGGTACGTCAGTGAAACGGTACGTCAGAGAATCGGTGCGTCAGGGAATCCGTACGTCAGGGAATCCGTACGTCAGGGAATCCGTACGTCAGGGAATCCGTACGTCGGAGATTCAGTACGTCGGAGAATCAGCGCATCAGCGCCGATACCCGCCCGTCGGGCCCGTAGACGCCGGCCGGCGCGGGCGCCGAGCGCAGCACCGCGAGCGCGCGCTCGTTGTAGTCCATCCGGATCCGGATCAGCATCCCGTTGGTCGCATTGGCCTGGCGCGCGCGTTCGGCGGCCTGCAGCAGCAACTGCCAGCGGCCGGCGAGGCGTGCGTCGCGCTCGGCGGCCTGGTCCATCCCTTTCTTGCCGGCCGGAAAGCCGAGCGCGGACAGCTGCGTGTCGCGCGTGCGCTCGAGCTGCGCGAGCCGGTCGATCAGCGCGCTCTTCTTCTCGACGATGCCGGGCAGCATTTCAAGCGGCTCCGGCGTCGTCAGCGCCTTTTCCTCGTAGGCGAGCAGGGACGCGAACGCTTCGACCGTCGCGTGTTCGTCGTTGACCGTGGCCAGCAGCTCTTCTCTCATCGCGTCATGCTCGTCGCGCCGGCACGCGGGGCCGCATGCCGGCAAACCAGGGGACCGGTCAGGGCGTGACGGGCCCCGGGCCGGCTCAGTTGCCCTGCGAGCGCTGCTGTTGCAGCAGGTCGCGGGCGGTATTCAATACGCCGTCGGCGATCTTGTTCACGTCGATCGTCAACGTGCCGTTGTTCAGCGCGTCCTTGATCGACTGGACGAGGGCCGTGTCGATGTCGGCGCTGCCGGAGGCCGACAGTGAACGCAGCTGGCCGGACAGACCCGACAGGTTCACGCTCGCGTCGCCGCCGGTCGATCCTGCGTCGGCCGCCTGCGCGGACGACGACGAAGCCGCGCCGGATTGCGCGCGGGCCGCGCCGTTGCCGGTCGACGCGAGTGGGCTCGGGTTCGGAGTGGAATCGATCTTCACGATGGGGTTTCCTGGACGGTATGACCCAGATAACGGCCGGGTCGGCCCGAACTTTAGCATCGTGAGCCCGAAATTCTCCGAATAAACAATTCTTTACAATCTTGCGGTGCGATCCGGCCCTACAGCGGAATTTCGACGGTCCCGGCATCCTTGACGATCGCCGTGACGATTTGCCCCGCGGCCATCCGGACCCGCACCGACTGTCCCGGCGCCGCATTCGCGAGCGCGCTGCCCTCGGCCGAGATCGTGAAGCCGGGCCCGGCCGCGACGACCCGCACCGTCTGGCCGGCGGACACCGACGCGGCGCTCTTCAACATGTCCTGGCGCAGCGGCAGCCCGGCCGAGATCCGCGCCAGCGCGGTCGCGCCGACCGCCTGCGCGGGATCGGTGATCACCGCGAGCGGAAGGACAGTCAGGTCGCCGTCGCGCGCGACGAGGTCGGCCGCGGTGAGCGGCTCGCCGGGCGCGATCTGGCGCGCGGCGACGTAATAGGTGGCCTGCACGGCGACCTTCGCCTGCAGGTAGACGGTCCACGGCCGCTCGCCCGCGCAGCGCACGCCGACCGTCGTGCGGCCCCACAGGCGCGCGCCGGTCGGCAGGAACGGCTCGAGCGTCGTGCACGCGGCGAGCCCGCGCGGAAACGCGGCCGCGACGGTCGCGGTCGTCTTGCCCGGCAGGCCCGCGACCTGCTGCTGCAGGAATGCGAGCGCCGTGCGCCGGATCGTGTCGGGGTCCTGCTGGCCTGGCGGTGTCGCCGGCTGGGGCGCGGCGGCTACCTGGGGCGGGTTGGCGGCAGCCGCCGGTGCGCGCGGGGCCGGCGCGGCTGAAGCGGCGCCGGTCGCGGCGAGGCGCGCGGCGATGGCCGGTCGCGCGGAATTCGATGCCGGGTCGGCCGCGCCGGCGACGACGGTCGCGACGGCGCCCGGATCGGCGGCGCGCCGGGCACCATAACCTGCGTTCGAGGCGTTCGAGGCGTTCGAGGCGTTCGAGGCGTTCGAGGCGTTCGAGGCGTTCGAGGCGTTCGAGGCGTTCGCGGTGGTCGTGGCGTTCGTGCGCGCGGCGGCGTAGGCGGGGCGCGGCGTCGGCGCCGGCACGGCAGCCGGCGGCGGGACATTCATCACGACCATCGAGCCAGCCGGCTGCGCCGCGTAGCGGGCCGCGGCCGCGCCGGTCACGCCGGCAGCACCACCCGCGCCACCTGCGCCACCCGCACCGACTGCACCGACTGCACCGACTGCACCGACTGCACCGACCGTCGTGGCCACACCTGTACCCGTACCCGAAGCCGTCCCCGAATTCCCGCCGAACTGACCGCCGCTCGCCGCGTTCGCCTGCGCGAGCGCGGTCTCGGCCGTTTCGCCGCGGCCGGGAATCACGATCATCCCGTCGTCCGCGTGCGCGGCCGGCACCGCGAGCCACAGCGCCGCGGCGAGCGCGAACGCACGCGGCCAGCGCGTGCCGCGTCCGTGGTTGCCGCGAAGTGCGCTGCCTGTCATCGCCGTGTCCTCGAAGCCGTTGATCCGATTCGCATTCTAGGGAGCCGGGCCGCCGCGCAAACGATGAATAGAGGGGGCCTTTGCCGCGTTATTCGCCCGATTGCCGGTTGCGCCCGCCGCCTACCATCGCTGTCATGGAAAAAAGCCCCTTGGGTCGCCATCCGGCGCAACGGGCGTGCAGCGCTTCATACGGAGAGACGCACACATGCTGGACAAACTCGATGCCGAATTCGCGTTCGGCCGACAGGCGCTCGACGTGCGCGCCTATCGGCAGGAACTGCTGTCGTCGAACATCGCGAACGCCGACACACCCGGCTACCAGGCCCGCGACACCGATTTCGCGTCGACCCTCGCGCGCTCGCTGAAGCAGGCCGGCGGCGGCCTCGCGCCGAGCAACGCCGCGCAGCTGCCGATGGCGCAGCCGGCCGGCGTGGCGAGCGGGATGACGATGGTGTCGACGGCACCCGGCCACATGGCCGGCACCGCGAAGCTGATGCCGGCCGGCGGCCCGGCCGACGACTACGGCCGCGCGCAGTACCGGATGCCGCTGCAGCCGTCGCTCGACGGCAACACGGTCGATCTCGACGTCGAGCGCGTGCAGTTCGCGAACAACGCGCTGCACTACGAAACCGGGATGACCGTGATGACCCAGCAGATCAAGGCGATGATCGCCGCGATCTCGACGAACTCGTAAGCGCAACCGAACCCGAGCACAAGCACCAGGAGCCTCCATGCCCTCGTTGATGAACATCTTCGGCGTCGCCGGTTCGGCGCTGTCCGCGCAATCGCAGCGCCTGAACGTCACCGCGTCGAACCTCGCGAACGCCGACAGCGCGACCGGCCCCGACGGCAAGCCGTACAAGGCCAAGCAGGTCGTGTTCGCGACCGACCCGATGGGCGGCGCGCGCACCGCGTCCGGCCAGGGCGTGGGCGGCGTGCGCGTGACGAAGGTCGTCGACGATCCGTCGCCGATGAAGTCGACCTACGACCCGGCGAACCCGGCCGCCGACGCGAACGGCTACGTGCAGATGCCGAACGTCGATCCGGTGCAGGAGATGGTGAACATGATCTCGGCGTCGCGCTCGTACCAGGCCAACGTCGAGACGCTGAACACCGCGAAGACGCTGATGCTCAAGACGCTGACGATCGGCACGTAAGCCGCGCGCCGAGCGACCTTCCACACCCGGGCCCAGACCCGACCGTTTCGACACAAGGCTACCCAGGATGACTTCCTCCAGCACGACGATCGGCAGCAGCGGCACCAACGTGTCGACCCTGCCGACCGACACGATGAACACCAACAACGTGTCGACGACCGGCACCTCGGCGAGCGACCTGCAGGCGACGTTCCTGAAGCTGCTCGTCACGCAGCTGCAGAACCAGGATCCGACGAGCCCGGTCGACAGCTCGCAGATGACGTCGCAGCTCGCGCAGATCAACACGGTGAGCGGCATCGCGCAGCTGAATACGTCGCTCACGTCGCTGTCGACGCAACTCGCGGCCGGCCAGCAGACGCAGGCCGCGCTGCTGATCGGCACGAACGTGCTCGCGCCGGGCAACAGCGTCGCGGTGAAGAGCGGCGCGGCATCGCCGTTCGGCGTGTCGCTCGCGAGCGACGTGTCGAACCTGACGATCACCGTGAAGAACAGCGCGGGCGTCGTCGTGAACACGATCAACGCGGGCCAGCAGTCTGCCGGCACGGTGCCGTTCAACTGGACGCCGACGGATACGGCCGGCAACGCGCTGCCGGACGGCAAGTACACCGTGAGCGCGCAGTACACGGGCAGCGACGGCAAGACGTACGCGCCGACCGTGCTCGCGGCCGCGCAGGTACAGAGCGTGATCAAGCAGGCCGACGGCACGGCGGGGCTCGTGCTGTCGAACGGCACGACGGTGGGCTTGACCCAGGTCGCGTCGATTTTCCCGAACACCGCGTCGTCGTCGTCCGGCGGCACGACCACCAGCAACTGATCCAGCTTTCTCGAAAACGGAGACCGAAATGGGTTATCAACAGGGTCTGAGCGGCCTCGCCGGCGCATCGAACGCGCTCGACGTGATCGGCAACAACATCGCGAACGCGAACACGGTCGGCTTCAAGTCGAGCACCGCGCAGTTCTCCGACATGTACGCGAACTCGCTCGCGACGTCGGTCAACACGCAGATCGGGATCGGCACGACGCTCGCGTCGGTGCAGCAGCAGTTCGGCCAGGGCACGATCAACACGACGAACTCGTCGCTCGACGTCGCGATCAACGGCAACGGCTTCTTCCAGATGTCGAACAACGGCGTGACGACGTACTCGCGCGACGGCACGTTCCAGCGCGACAAGAACGGCTTCATCGTCAACTCCGCGGGCGCGAACCTGATGGGCTACGCGGCCGGCAAGAACGGCGTGCTGAACACCGCGCAGACCGTGCCGCTGCAGGCGCCGACGACCAACATCGCGCCGACCCCGACGACCAAGATCACCGGCCAGTTCAACCTGAACTCGCAGGACACGGTGCCGGCCAAGACGCCGTTCGACCCGACCGACACCACGACGTACAACTATTCGACGTCGATCCAGGTGTACGACTCGCTCGGCGGCTCGCAGGCGGTCAACATGTATTTCGTGAAGTCGGCGGCCGGCTCGTGGGAAGCCTACGCGGGCGTGCAGGGCGGCACCGCGACCGACCTCGGCACGGTCACGTTCGACACGTCGGGCGCGATCCAGAGCACGACGACGGGCACGCCGGCCGCGCCGACCGCATCGCTCGGCCAGTTCCAGTTCACCGTACCGACCACCGACGGCTCGGCGACGCCGCAGAACCTCACGCTCGACCTGACCGGCACCACGCAGTACGGCGGCAAGGACGGCGTGAACAACCTCGCGCAGGACGGCTACGCGAGCGGCACGCTGACGACCTTCTCGATCGGCTCGGACGGCAAGCTGACCGGCAACTATTCGAACGGCCAGACGGCGGTGCTCGGCCAGATCGCGATCGCGAACTTCAACAACCCGAACGGGCTGACCAGCCTCGGCGGCAACCAGTACGCCGAGACGGCCGCGTCGGGCGTGCCGCAGATCTCCGCGCCGGGCAGCACGAACCACGGCACGCTGCAGGGCAGCGCGCTGGAGAACTCGAACGTCGACCTGACGTCGCAGCTCGTCAACCTGATCACCGCGCAGCGCAACTACCAGGCGAACGCGCAGACGATCAAGACGCAGCAGACCGTCGACCAGACGCTCATCAACCTGTAACGCGCGGATAACCGGCAGCCATGGACCGACTGATCTACACGGCGATGACGGGCGCGTCGCAGTCGCTCGACCAGCAGGCGATCGTCGCGAACAACCTCGCGAACGCATCGACGACGGGTTTTCGCGCGCAGCTCGCGACCTACCGCGCGGTGCCGATGAATTTCGGCGACGGCAGCAACATCGACCCGACGACGACGCGCACCTACGTGCTCGCGTCGACGCCCGGCGCGGATTACGCGCCGGGTCCGATCACGCGCACCGGCAACCCGCTCGACGTCGCCGTGCAGGGCGCCGGCTGGCTGTCGGTGCAGACCGCCGACGGCAGCGAGGCGTACACGCGCGCCGGCAACCTGCACGTCGATGAAAACGGCCAGCTCGTCAACGCGAGCAACCTGCCGGTGCTCGGCAACGGCGGCCCGATCTCGGTGCCGCCGAACGCGGAAGTGACGATCGGCAAGGACGGCACGGTGTCCGCGCTGATGCCGGGCGACCCGCCGACGGCGGTCGCGATCGTCGACCAGATGAAGCTCGTGAACCCCGACCCGGCCACGCTCGCGCGTGGCAACGACGGGCTGTTCCGCACCGCCGACGGCAATCCGGCCGACGCCGACCCGACCGTGGTCGTCACGCCGAATTCGCTCGAAGGCAGCAACGTGAACCCGGTGACCGCGATGGTCGCGATGATCGACAACGCACGGGCGTTCCAGCTGCAGTCGAAGCTGATCCAGACGGCCGACCAGAACGAGCAGTCGGCGAACCAGCTACTCAACTTCAGCTGAGCGGCCCGGCCCTCGCACCCAGGAGAAGATTCAACATGAACCGTTCGCTCTACATTGCCGCCACCGGCATGAATGCGCAGCAGGCGCAGATGGACGTGATCTCGAACAACCTCGCGAACACCAGCACGAACGGCTTCAAGGCGTCGCGCGCGGTGTTCGAGGATCTGCTGTACCAGACCATCCGCCAGCCGGGCGCGAACTCGACGCAGCAGACCGAGCTGCCGTCGGGCCTGCAGCTCGGCACCGGCGTGCAGCAGGTCGCAACCGAGCGCCTGTATACGCAGGGCGGCCTCACGCAGACCGGCAACTCGAAGGACGTCGCGATCAACGGCGCGGGCTTCTTCCAGGTGCTGATGCCGGACGGCACGAACGCGTACACGCGCGACGGATCGTTCCAGACCAACGCACAGGGCCAGCTCGTCACGTCGAGCGGCTACCAGATCCTGCCGGCGATCACGGTGCCGCAGAACGCGCAGTCGCTGACGATCGGCAAGGACGGCGTCGTGTCGGTCACGCAGCCGGGCTCGAGCAACGCGGTGCAGATCGGCTCGCTGCAGATCGCGACCTTCATCAACCCGGCCGGCCTCGAGGCGAAGGGCGAGAACCTGTTCGCCGAGACCACGTCGTCGGGCGCGCCGAACGTGTCGCAGCCGGGCCTGAACGGCGCGGGCGTGCTCAACCAGGGCTATGTCGAGGCGTCGAACGTGAACGTCGTGCAGGAGCTCGTCAACATGATCCAGACGCAGCGTGCCTACGAGATCAACAGCAAGGCCGTGACGACGTCCGACCAGATGCTGCAGACCGTCACGCAGATGAAGAGCTAACCGGAACGTCCCGTCGTCGCCATGAAGCAGGTTCGCCTCCTCCCGTCAGCCCCCGTCCGCGCCGCGTGCGCGGTCGCGGTGGCCGCGCTCGCCGGTTGCGCGCAGATTCCGCGCGACCCGATCATCCAGCAGCCGATGACGGCGCAGCCGCCGATGCCGATGTCGATGCAGGCGCCCGGCTCGATCTACAACCCCGGCTATGCGGGGCGGCCGCTGTTCGAGGATCAGCGGCCGCGCAACGTCGGCGACATCCTGACGATCATGATCGCGGAGAACATCAACGCGACCAAGTCGTCGGGCGCGAACACGAACCGCCAGGGCAACACCGACTTCAACGTGCCGACGGCCGGCTTCCTCGGCGGACTGTTCGCGAAGGCGAACCTGTCGGCGGCCGGCACCAACAAGTTCGCGGCCACCGGCGGCGCGAGCGCGGCGAACACGTTCAACGGCACGATCACGGTGACCGTCACCAACGTGCTGCCGAACGGCAACCTCGTGGTCAGCGGCGAGAAGCAGATGCTGATCAACCAGGGCAACGAATTCGTGCGTTTCTCGGGGGTCGTCAACCCGAACACGATCTCGGGCGCGAACTCCGTCTATTCGACGCAGGTCGCCGACGCGAAGATCGAATACTCGTCGAAGGGCTACATCAACGAAGCCGAGACGATGGGCTGGCTGCAGCGCTTCTTCCTCAACATCGCACCGTGGTGATGACGATGCAGCAGCCTCTTTTCCACCGCCTGTCGTCCCGTGCGCGTGCCGTCGCGCGGATCGCCGCCGCGTTCGTGCTGGCGGCGTGCGCGCTCGGCGCGGCACCCGCGCACGCGGAGCGCCTGAAGGACCTCGCGCAGATCCAGGGCGTGCGCGACAACCCGCTGATCGGCTATGGCCTCGTCGTCGGCCTCGACGGCACGGGCGACCAGACGATGCAGACGCCGTTCACGACGCAGACGCTCGCGAACATGCTCGCGAACCTCGGCATCTCGATCAACAACGGCTCGGCCAACGGCGGGCCGTCGTCGCTGAACAACATGCAGCTGAAGAACGTCGCGGCCGTGATGGTGACCGCGACGCTGCCGCCGTTCGCGCGGCCGGGCGAGGCGCTCGACGTGACCGTGTCGTCGCTCGGCAACGCGAAGAGCCTGCGCGGCGGCACGCTGCTGCTCACGCCGCTGAAGGGCGCGGACGGGCAGGTGTACGCGCTCGCGCAGGGCAACATGGCGGTCGGCGGCGCGGGCGCGAGTGCGAACGGCAGCCGCGTGCAGGTGAACCAGCTCGCGGCCGGCCGGATCGTCGGCGGCGCGATCGTCGAGCGCGCGGTGCCGAACGCGATCGCGCAGATGAACGGCGTGCTGCAGCTGCAGCTGAACGACATGGACTACGGCACCGCGCAGCGGATCGTGTCCGCGGTCAATTCGAGCTTCGGCCCGGGCACCGCGACGGCGCTCGACGGCCGCACGATCCAGCTCGCCGCGCCGGCGGATTCCGCGCAACAGGTCGCGTTCATGGCGCGCCTGCAGAACCTCGACGTGAGCCCGGACAAGGCCGCCGCGAAGGTGATCCTGAACGCGCGCACCGGCTCGATCGTGATGAACCAGATGGTCACGCTGCAAAGCTGCGCGGTCGCGCACGGCAACCTGTCGGTGGTCGTCAACACGCAGCCGGTGGTGTCGCAGCCGGGGCCGTTCTCGAACGGGCAGACGGTGGTCGCGCAGCAGTCGCAGATCCAGCTGAAGCAGGACAACGGCGCGCTCAAGATGGTGACGGCCGGCGCGAACCTGGCCGACGTCGTGAAGGCGCTGAACACGCTCGGCGCGACGCCGGCGGACCTGATGTCGATCCTGCAGGCGATGAAGGCGGCCGGCGCGCTGCGCGCAGACCTGGAGGTGATCTGAATGGCGGCGAATCTTCCGAACGCGAACGACCTGACGCAGCGCTTCGCCCTCGACGTGCAGGGCTTCGACGCGCTGCGCGCGCAGGCGAAGCAGTCGCCGCAGGCCGGTGCGAAGGCGGTCGCGGGCCAGTTCGACGCGATGTTCACGCAGATGATGCTCAAGAGCATGCGCGATGCGTCGCCCGACGGCGGGCTGCTCGATTCGCACACGTCGAAGATGTACACGTCGATGCTCGACCAGCAGCTCGCGCAGCAGATGTCGAAGCGCGGGATCGGCGTGGCCGACGCGCTGATGAAGCAGCTGCTGCGCAACGCGGGGCAGGGCACGGGCAGCGACACGGCGGCCGACGCGGGCGCGGCCGGGCTCGCTGCGGCGGGCCTGGGTGCGGCCGGCTCGGGCACGTCGGGCAACGAAGGCAGCCTCGCCGCGATGAACGCGATGGCGCGGGCCTACGCGAACGCGGCGAACAACGGCGGGCTCGCCGGCTCGCGCGGCTACACGGCCGGCAGCGCGCTGACGCCGCCGCTGAAGGGCGCGAGCGGCGTGCAGGACGCCGACGCGTTCGTCGACCGGCTCGCCGGCCCGGCGCAGGCGGCGAGCGCGACCACCGGCATCCCGGCGCGCTTCATCGTCGGCCAGGCCGCGCTCGAATCGGGCTGGGGCAAGCGCGAGATCCGCGCGAGCGACGGCTCGACGAGCTACAACGTGTTCGGCATCAAGGCGAACAAGGGCTGGACGGGCCGCACGGTGTCGGCGCTGACGACCGAATACGTGAACGGCACGCCGCGCCGCGTCGTCGCGAAATTCCGCGCGTACGACTCGTACGAGCACGCGATGACCGACTACGCGAACCTGCTGAAGAACAACCCGCGCTATGCAGGCGTGCTCAGCGCGAGCCGCAGCGTCGAGGGTTTCGCGCACGGAATGCAGAAGGCCGGTTACGCGACCGACCCGAATTACGCGAAGAAGCTGATCTCGATCATGCAGCAGATCGGCTGACGGGGCAGGGCCGCAGCGGCCCCGCCTGCCGCCGTTTTTACAATCCTACGAACCGTGCCCGGTATCCCGCCGCGCGCGGTTTTCAACGTTTGCGCGAAAAATACCGGCGTTTCGATCTAAACTTTCGGTGAGCACTGCCGCTAAGTGTGAGAGACCTGTAACCGGGCCACGTTCTGGCCCGGTTTTACTGCGCACCGGTCGCCCGGGCGCCCTGAAAAGAAAAACCGGCTAGCCATGAATATCGAAACGTCGACCGATCCGAGCCTGGATGCGGGCCATTCCGGGCCCGATTACGCCCGCCGCAATCCGCTGGAGATCGGCGTGCAGCTGCGCAACCTCGTGAACCGGGGCGACTTCCTGACCGTCCAGTACCCGGGCGGCCAGCTCGTCACGCGCCTGCTCGAGGTCGACGTCGGTGCGCGCACGTTCACGTTCGACTGGGGCGCGCTGTCCGAGCAGAACGCCGGCATCCTCGGCGCGTCGCATTGCACCTTCGCGGCCGCGCCGGAAGGCGTGCGCGTCGAATTCACCACGAACACGCCGCGCGAGACGCGCTACGAGGGGCTGCCCGCGTTCGTCGCCGATTTCCCCGACGTGCTGATGTGCATCCAGCGCCGCGAGTATTTCCGCGTCGATGCACCGATCGTCGATCCGTTCCTGTGCCGCGGCCGGTTGCCGGACGGCGAGGGCTTCATGTTCGAGGTGCATAACCTGTCGCTCGGCGGCGTCGGCCTGCGGACCGCCGACGAGCGCGTCGAGACGCTCGATGTCGGCACGCTGCTGCCGGGCGTCGAGCTCGAGCTGAACGGCCACGGCAAGCTGTCCCTCGACCTGCAGCTCGTGTCGCAGCGTTCGACCCAGATGCCGAACGGCTCGCGCCGCTACCAGCTCGGCTTTCGCTTCATGTCGCTGCCGGGCAGCGCGGAGAACACGCTGCAGCGCCTGATCACGCAGCTCGAGATGAAGCGCCGCTCGCTCGCGCGGGCCTGACGCATCCGCTCGCGGCCCGGTTCGGGGCCGCTCTCGCACCGGCGCCGGCAGCGTGCGCCGGGCCGCTCGCCGGACGACGCGCATGCGCGCGTCGCGCGCGCATTTTTCCCTCAATTTTTCCGATCCGCGGCCGTTATACCGGGAGTCACGCAACCCGGCGGCCGCAGCGCGGCCGGCTCATCAGGATCGCGCATGTCCAACTCACTCATGAACCTCGGTGTCAGCGGCCTCAATGCCGCGCTCTGGGGCCTCACGACGACCGGCCAGAACATCAGCAACGCCGCGACGCCCGGCTATTCGGTCGAGCGCCCGGTCTATGCCGAGGCGAGCGGTCAGTACACGGCGAGCGGCTACATGCCGCAGGGCGTGAATACCGTCACCGTGCAGCGGCAGTACAGCCAGTACCTGAGCGACCAGCTGAACAGCGCGCAGTCGCAGGGCGGCTCGCTGTCGACCTGGTATTCGCTCGTCGCGCAGCTGAACAATTACGTCGGCAGCCCGACGGCCGGCATCTCGACCGGGATCACGGGCTATTTCACCGGGCTGCAGAACGTCGCGAACAACGCGTCCGATCCGTCGGTACGGCAGACCGCGGTCAGCAACGCGCAGATCCTCGCGAACCAGCTCAACGCGGCCGGCCAGCAGTACGACGCGCTGCGCCAGAGCGTGAATACGCAGCTCACCGACACCGTGTCGCAGATCAACACGTACACCAAGCAGATCGCGCAGCTGAACCAGCAGATCTCGGCAGCGAGCAGCCAAGGGCAGCCGCCGAACCAGCTGATGGACCAGCGCGACCTCGCGGTGTCGAACCTGTCGAGCCTCGCCGGCGTGCAGGTGGTGCGCAACGACAGCGGCTACAGCGTGTTCCTCGCGGGCGGCCAGCCGCTCGTTCTTGCCGACAAGAGCTACCAGCTCGCGACCGTCACGTCGTCATCCGATCCGAGCGAGCTGACCGTCGTGTCGCAGGGGATCGCCGGCGCGAACCCGCCGGGGCCGAACCAGGCACTGCCCGATGCGTCGCTGTCGGGCGGCACGCTCGGCGGCCTGCTCGCGTTCCGCAGCCAGACGCTCGACCCCGCGCAGGCGCAGCTCGGCGCGCTCGCGACCAGCTTCGCCGCGCAGGTCAACGGGCAGAACGCGCTCGGCGTCGACCTGGCGGGCAATCCGGGCGGCAACCTGTTCACGGTGGCGAACCCGACCGTCTATTCGAACCAGGGCAATACCGGCAACGCGGCGCTGTCCGTCTCGTTCGCCAACGCGTCGCAGCCGACGACGAGCGACTACACGCTGTCGTATGACGGCACGAACTACACGCTGACCGACCGCGCGAGCGGGTCGGTGGTCGACCAGAAGGCGGGGCCGATGCCGGTCTCGCTCGGCGGGCTGAACTTCTCGTTCTCGTCCGGCGCGATGAATGCCGGCGACCAGTTCACCGTGCTGCCGACGCGCGGCGCGCTGACGGGCTTCGGCCTCGCGACGACGAGCGGCTCGGCGATCGCGGCCGCGTCGCCGGTCGTCACGTCGGCGTCGAGCACCAACATCGGCACCGCCAAGATCGCGCTGAGCGGGGTGACCTCCGGCTATCAGGTGCCGTCGACCAAGCTGACCTACGACGCGGCGACGCAGTCGCTGTCGGGCTTCCCGGCCGGTACCACGGTGACGATCCCGGGCACGCCGCCGACGTCGGTGACGATCAGCAATCCGACCGACCCCGTGCCGTACGACCCGTCGACCGGCGCGGCGATGACGATGTCGGGCACGGCCGCCGGTGCGCTGAACGGCGTGACCGTCACGCTGTCGGGCACGCCGTCGGACGGCGATTCGTTCACGATCGGGCCGTACGCGGGCGGCACGAGCGACGGCAGCAACGCGCTCGCGCTGTCGCGGCTCGTCAACGCGAAGACCCTCGGCGGCGGCACGACGACGCTTACGGGCGCCTACGCGAACTATGTGAACAACATCGGCAACGCGGCGAGCCAGCTCAAGTCGTCGAGTACCGCACAGACGGCGCTGGTCGGCCAGATCACGTCCGCGCAGCAGTCGGTGTCGGGCGTGAACCAGAACGAGGAAGCCGCGAACCTGATGCAGTACCAGCAGCTCTACCAGGCGAACGCGAAGGTGATCCAGACGGCGGCTTCGCTGTTCCAGACCGTGCTGGGCCTGTTCAGCTGAGCGGATTCGAGAGGATAGAAACGATGCGGATTTCCACGACCCAGTTCTACCAGCTGAACGTCGGCCAGATGAACGATCAGCAGGCCCAGCTCGCGCAGCTCTACCAGCAGATCTCGAGCGGCGTGAGCCTGTCGACGCCGGCCGACAACCCGTTGGGCGCGGCGCAGGCCGTGCAGCTGTCGATGACGTCGGCCACGCTGTCGCAGTACGCGGCGAACCAGAGCACGGCGCTCGCGTCGCTGCAGGCCGAGGACCAGGCGCTGCAGAGCGTCGGCAACGTACTCGGCAGCGTCCAGTCGTTGATCGTGCGCGCCGGCGACGGCTCGCTCGCCGACAATAACCGAGCGGCGCTCGCGGCGCAGCTCGAGGGCTACCGCGACCAGCTGGTGTCGCTCGCGAACTCGACCGACGGCGCGGGCAACTACCTGTTCGCCGGCTACCAGAATTCGACGGCGCCGTTCACGAAGGACGCCGCCGGCAGCATCAGCTATGTCGGCGATACGGGCACGCGCACCGTGCAGATCGACGATTCGCGCAGCGTGCCGCAGGGCGACTCGGGCCTGTCGGTGTTCATGTCGGTGCAGGCGCTGGGCAACTCGCCCGTCCAGGCGGCCGGCGCGGCCAACACCGGCACGGCCACCATCGGCAACGTCACGGTGACGGATCCGTCGGCTGCGACCAACGGCCATCAGTTCACGATCACCTTCGGCGGCACCGCGGCCGCGCCGACCTACACGGTGACCGACAACTCGATTTCACCCCCGACTCCCGGGCCCGCGCAGGCCTATACGTCGGGCACCGCGATCGCGCTCGGCAACGGGATGAAGGTCGCCGTGTCGGGCACGCCGTCGCCCACCGACACCTTTTCGGTCACGCCCGCGCCGCAGGCGAGCGGGGTCGACGTGTTCTCGACGCTCGATTCGATGATCACGGCGTTGAAGACGCCCGTCGCCGGCAATCCGACGGCGACCGCCGCGCTGTCGAACACGCTGAGCACGGCCGCGACGAAGATCGGCAACTCGATGCGCAACGTCACGACCGTGCTGGCTTCGGTCGGCGGCCGCGAGCAGGAGGTCAAGGCGATGCAGACCGTCAACCAGACCGCGGCGCTGCAGACGACCAGCAACCTGTCGGACCTGACGAGCGCCAACATGGTCACGACCATCAGCCAGTACCTGCAGGTGCAGAACGCGCTGAGCGGCGCGCAGAAGGCTTACGCGCAGCTGCAGAACATGTCGCTGTTCCAGTACATCAATCCGTAATCCGCGTCGCGTCCGCTGCGATGTGAGCGCCCGCTTACATCGCGCGGTGCGCCGGCCGGCCGCCGCCGATGCGGTCGCGCAGCGCCGATGCCCGCCCGGCAGGCACGGCCGCCGCGCCGGCGGTTCGCGCTTGCCAGCCCCATTTCCGCTCCGTAAACTCGCGCCAGATTCCAGACCGGCGCACCGTCCCGCAGCCGGCGTTCGACAGGAGCCCTTTTCCCCATGTCCGATTCCTACTTCCCGCGCTGGCGGGTGCAACCGACCGGCGCGGTCTCGCGCGTGGTCGGCCCCGACGAACGCCTCGCGTGGCCGCAGATGGTCGCGATGGGCGTGCAGCACGTCGTCGCGATGTTCGGCTCGACCGTGCTCGCACCGCTGCTGATGGGCTTCGACCCGAACCTGTGCATCTTCATGTCGGGTATCGGCACGCTGCTGTTCTTCGTGCTGGTCGGCGGCCGCGTGCCGAGCTACCTCGGCTCGAGCTTCGCGTTCATCGGCCTCGTGATCGCGGTGACGGGCTACGGCGGCAGCGGCCCGAACCCGAACATCCCGGTCGCGCTCGGCGGGATCGTCGCGTGCGGTGTCGTGTACGTCGCGCTCGGGGCACTGGTGCAGGCCATCGGCACGCGCTGGATCGAGACGCTGATGCCGCCCGTCGTCACCGGCGCGGTGGTCGCGGTGATCGGGCTGAACCTCGCGCCGATCGCGGTCAAGGGCGTGTCGGCAGCGACCTTCGACTCGGTGATGGCGCTCGTCACGGTGCTGTGCGTCGGCGGCGTCGCGGTGTTCGCGCGCGGGATGATGCAGCGCCTGCTGATCCTCGTCGGGCTGGTGATCGCCTACGTGATCTATGCGATCGCGACCAACGGGATGGGCCTCGGCAAGCCGGTCGATTTCGCGATCGTCGCGCATGCCGCGTGGTTCGGCGTGCCGAGCTTCCGCGCGCCGGTGTTCGATCCGCACGCGATGCTGATGCTCGCGCCGGTCGCGGTGATCCTGGTCGCGGAGAACCTCGGCCACATCAAGGCCGTCAGCGCGATGACGGGCACCAACCTCGACCGCTACGTCGGTCGCGCGTTCATCGGCGACGGGCTCGCGACGATCGTGTCGGGCAGCGTCGGCGGCACCGGCGTGACCACCTATGCGGAGAACATCGGCGTGATGGCCGTCACGCGGATCTATTCGACGCTCGTGTTCGCTGTCGCCGCGCTGATCGCGATCGGGCTGGGCTTCTCGCCGAAGTTCGGCGCGGTGATCCAGACGATTCCGGGCCCGGTGCTCGGCGGCGTGTCGATCGTCGTGTTCGGGCTGATCGCGGTGACGGGCGCGCGGATCTGGGTCGTCAACAAGGTCGACTTCTCCGACAACCGCAACCTGATCGTCGCGGCCGTCACGCTGGTGCTCGGCGCCGGCGACTTCTCGCTGAAGATCGGCGGCTTCGGGCTCGGTGGGATCGGCACCGCGACGTTCGGCGCGATCATCCTGTACGCGATCCTGCGCAAGGAAAAGGAGCCGGGGCCGGTGGTGTGAGCCGCGGCGCCGGCGGCAATGCCCGCGCGAACGGTGCGCATGGTCGTCGTAGCGCGCGGGCTGCGGATTTCGATTACCGGATCACGGTGTCGTGACGTCGTGTGCTGGCGTGGACCGTGTTGGCACAGCGGATCTCGACGGTGCGAAGTCGTGCCGTCGGCATCAGCGGATGCGCAACAGCAGCAGTGATGCAGGACAGCAACCGTGTGACGGCCGATATGAGTTTCGACATGATTTCCCCCGACCCGCTGGATGAATGTTTGTCACCTGCATCGGGTCGTTCGCCCGTGCAGGTTTCGTGGTCTGCACGGCTCCCTCAGCAAGCAACGGGCCAGCACGCGGACTTCCGCGCAAACGGGGGCTCGGCGGGGGCCGCGTGACGCCGGTGCAACGCGGCGCACGCGAAAATGTTTCAGCGCTGAAACGCGCGGCGGTGGGCCGGTCGGCCGCATGCCAAGCCTGACGTCCGGTGGCGGGAGCGACGAGGAAACGCAGGGGCGCGCGACATCGATTCCGCAGGGGAATCGCGGGCGTTGCGCGCGGATCGGTTTCATTCCTGCAACGCGGACGGGGACGTGAGGTGGCACGCCGCGTTGTTTCGATCGGGTAGCGGCGACGCGGCGCGCGTCATCCGTTCGCATTCCCCAGCGCTTCCAGCCACGCGCAGAACTGCGCGACCAGCGGATCGTCGGCCGGCGTGCCCGGCGCGATCCACCAGTAGCTGCGTGTCGCGATGCGCGGCCCGTCGAGCGGCATCACCAGACGCCCGCTCGCGAGCTCGTCGTCGATCAGCGGCAGCGGGCCGAGCGCGACGCCCAGCCCGTCGACGGCCGCCTGCAGCGCCAGGTAGAAGTGGTCGAACGACTGCCGCTTGCGCCCCTTCATCGTCACGCCGGCCGCCGCGAACCAGTCGCGCCAGCCTTCCGGACGCGTGTCCGAATGCAGCAGCACGTGCCGCGCGAGATCGTCCGCGCGGGTGATCGGCGCGCGCTTGAGCAGCGCGGGGCTGCAGACCGGAATCACGCTTTCGTCGAGGAAGCGGCCGCTCGTGCAGTTCGGCCAGTGGCCGGGGCCGCGGCGGATCGCGACGTCGAAACCGTCGAGCGCATCGAGCGGCGCGTTCGACGTGGACAGCTTCAGCTCGACGTTCGGCACGTCGCGCTGGAACCGCGACAGGCGCGGCAGCAGCCATTTCATCGCGAAGGTCGGCAGCGCATTGATGCGCAGCACGCGCGCGGCCCCGGTGTTGCGCAGCTGCTCGGTGGCGAGCGCGATGCTGTCGAACGCGGCGCGGACGGTATCCAGATAGCGGCGGCCTTCGTCGGTGAGCTTCACGCGCTTGCCGTAGCGGTGGAACACCGGCTTGCCGAGCCACGCCTCGAACCCGGCGATCTGCCGGCTGATGGCACCATGAGTCACATGCAGCTCGTCGCCGGCGGCGCTGAAGCTTTCATGTCGTGCCGCTGCTTCAAAGGCCCGAAGCGCGGAAAAGGGCGGGAGATCGCGTGCCATGCTTGTGATTCTAGATCACAAGGACGCGCCGATAAAATCGTTTTGCCGGCGTGCCGCACGGCGGTAACCTCGGGGCATCGTTTGATGAGGAGCCCCATGCAATCCGTTTCTCCGTCGCCTGCCGCGCCTCCACGCCGTGTCGGCCTCGCCGAGCTGTTCACCGGCTTCCTGTCGCTCGGCCTGATGTCGTTCGGCGGCGCGCTGCCGTTCGCGCGGCGCACGATCGTCGACGACCGCAAATGGCTCACCGCCGACGAATTCACCGATCTGCTCGGGCTGTGCCAGTTCCTGCCGGGCGGCAACGTGATCAACCTGTCGGTCGCCGTCGGCATGCGCTTTCGCGGCGTCGCGGGCGCGTTCGCCGGCATTCTCGGGCTGATCGCGGGCCCGACGCTCGTGGTCGTCGGGCTCGGTGTGCTGTATGCGAAGACGCAGGGCGATCCGCGCGTGCAGCACCTGTTCGGCGGGCTCGCCGCCGCGGCAGCGGGCCTGCTCGTCGCGATGGCCGTGAAGGTCGCGAAGCCGCTGCTGCACGCGCCGCGCACCGCGGCCGGCATTGCGGCCCTCGCATTCGCCGCGATCGCGGTGCTGCGCATCCCGCTCCTGAGCGCGATGCTGGTGCTGACGCCCGTGAGCATCTGGCTCGCGTCGCGGCGCCGCGAGACGCCGGCACCGCAGCGCGCCGCCGTGCGCGACGGAGGCCGGTGATGAACGACACGCTGATCGCGATCGCGACGATCTTCAGCCAGCTGTCGCTGCTCGCATTCGGCGGCGGCAACACGATCCTGCCGGAGATGCAGCGGCAGGTCGTCGACGTGCACCACTGGATGAGCGCGCACGCGTTCACCGCGCTGTTCGCGCTCGCGCAGGCCGCGCCGGGGCCGAACATGATGATCGTGCCGCTGGTCGGCTGGCATGTGGCCGGCTGGGCCGGGCTGCTGGTCGCATCGATCGCGAAGTTCGGGCCGTCGTCGATCGTCACGGTGCTCGCGCTGCACGCGTGGGAGCGCTTTCGCGACCGGCCGTGGCGCCGCTACGTGCAACAGGGGCTGATGCCGGTCACGGCCGGGCTCGTCGCGGCCAGCGCGGTGCTGATCTCGGAAGCGTCGAACCGCACCGCGATCCAGTGGGGCATCACCGCCGCATGCGCGGTGCTCGCGTGGCGCACGCGCATCCATCCGCTGTGGCTGCTCGCGGCCGGCGCGCTGATCGGGCTCACCGGCATCGGCCAGTGAGCGGCGCACAACCGGCCTCCCGTGCGCGATACTGGCGCGACTCTTCACGGGAGGCCTGATGGATCTCGACGGCGCCAGCCGCAATCTCACCGTCGCCGCGCTGCTCACGCTGTCCGGCGGCTATCTCGACGCGTACACGTACGTCGGTCACGGCCACGTGTTCGCGAACACGATGACCGGCAACGTCGCGCTGCTCGGCATCAACGTGTCGGCCGGCGAATGGGCGGCCGCGCTGCATCACGTGCCGCCGCTCGGCGGTTTCGTGGTCGCGGTGTTCGTCGCGCACCTGCTCGGTCTCGCCGCGCAGCGCGGCTGGATGCGGCACACCGCGTTCGCGAGCCTGATCGTCGAGATCGCGTTTCTCGGCGTCGCCGCGAGCGGGCTCGTCGGCGCGTCGAGCGCGTGGCTGATTCCCGGAATCTCGTTCGTCGCGACGCTGCAGACGCTGTCGTTTACTCATCTCGAGGAACTGTCGTACACGTCGGTGATGACGACCGGCAACCTGCGGCGCGCCGCGCAGAAGCTGTTCGTCGGGCTGATTCCCCGTTACGACGCGGGCGCGCTGCACGATTCGGCGCTGCTCGCGACGATCAGCTTCTGCTTCCTGGCCGGCGCGGTGGTCGGCGGCCTCGTGACGCGGCTCATGCCGGACGTCGCGCTGTGGGGCGCCGTGTTGCTGCTCGCCGGTGCGTTCGCGGAGATCGTGCGGCGGGCGCGGCGGCGCGCGGGCGGTGGGCGTGACAGTGGCGATGGGGCGGCCGGCAACGGGGGCGCCGAAGTTCGCGGCAGCAACGGCAGTAACGGCAGCAACCCCGACGGCGGGACGCCGCGGCCGGCCTGACGCGCGCAGGGCCGCCGCCATGCGGCCCGCCGGTCCGCCGCGCGGCCGAATCACCGGCTCATCGCGCCACCCTCCGCCACGCTGCCCCAGCGCAAACCGGTTGCTCCGGCCGCGCCTTACAGCGCCGGCCTTCGTCCCGCCATCGCCGCGACCCGCATCCGTCGCGCGACAGGCAAGCCCGGCGCGGGAAACGTTGTTCCAGGGCGACAATCGCGCGCGACCGCGCGTTTCAATTTCTTTCGGCGTGCGCACTGGTCTTATGATTCAGCCCACATCGCGCGCGCCATGAGCGTCCGCGATCGCCACCCGGCTGCGCACGCGGCCGGCCATGAATGGAGACACCTACAAAAAGGAAAGCTCATGAAGCAGACCACCCGGCTCGCAGCCATCGCAGGGGGCGCGGTGCTGGCCTTCGCCAGCCAGTACGCAGCAGCACAAAGCTCGGTCACGCTGTGGGGCGTCGCCGACGTCAGCGTTCGCTACCTGACCAACGCGAACGCCAAGAACGACGGCCTGTTGTCGATGTCCAACGGCGCGATCACCAACAGCCGCTTCGGCATCTACGGCACGGAAGACCTCGGCAGCGGCCTGAAGGCCGTGTTCAAGCTCGAAAGCGGCGTGAACCTGCAGAACGGCGCATTCGCCGACAGCGGCCGCCTGTTCAACCGCGCGGCATACGTCGGCCTGGACAGCCCGTACGGCACGGTGACCCTCGGCCGCCAGAAGACGCCGCTGTTCGACCTGCTGTCGGACACCTACGATCCGCTGACGGTCGGCAACTACCTCGAAAATGCATGGCTGCCAGTCGCACTCGGCGGCGGCCTGTATGCGGACAACCAGATCAAGTACACGGGCACGTTCGCGGGCCTGACCGCGAAGGCGATGTACTCGACGGGCACCAACTACGAATCGACCGGCGCCGGCGGCTTCTCGGGCCAGATCCCGGGCTCGCTCGGCAAGGGCAACGCATGGGGCGTGTCGCTGTCGTACGTGACGGGTCCGCTCAGCATCGCGGCCGGCGCGCAGCAGAACAGCGACAACTCCGCACGCAAGCAGACGATCTACCACGCGAACGTCGTGTATGCGTTCAGCAAGGCGAAGATCTATGCGGGCTACCTGCGCTCGAAGGACGACACCGGTTTCGTCGACAGCCTGCTCGCGCAGCAGTCGATTCCGGTCGCGAAGGGCACGGGCCGGATCGACGACGGTCCGTTCGCGGGCGTGAGCTGGCAGGTCAGCACGCCGCTGACGCTGACGGGCGCGTTCTACTACGACCACATGCGCAACGCGATGACCGCGAACGGCACGCTCGCGAGCGGCAACCGCTACGCGATCGTCGGCATCGCCGAATACGCGCTCAGCAAGCGCACGGAAGTCTACGGCACGGTCGACTTCAACAAGACGAACGGCGCGGCGAACGTCGAGCTGCCGGGTCGCAGCAACCAGACCGGCATCGCGATCGGCCTGCGCAATATCTTCTGACGAAAATCGTCAACGCGTGCGCCGGCCCCGGTTCGGCGCGCATCGAAGAGGCTCCAGGAAGGAGCCTCTTTTTTTTCGCCACGCGCCTTCCTGCGCGCAGACGACCATTCAGCGATTGCTCCATCGGGAACGCGCCGCCCGTAAGGGTTCCGTCGGCATTCCAGAACATACTTTGACAGTGCGCGCGAAGCGATTCCGCTACGCTGCGTGCAGGGTCCGCCGCGTGCCGCAACGCACGCGCGGGCGTCGTTCCGGGGCGCGTTCGCGTGCGGCCGGTCTGGCGCGTAACTTGTGTATCCGGTGATGACAAACACGGTCCGCCGGTTTTTTTTCGTGGGACGATGCGCTCACGATTTTCTTGAAAGGGGATGACGATGGGTATCCTGAACACCGTGGGTGAAATCGCTGGCGCAGTGGCAGCCGTCGAGGCGGCGGAGAAGCTCGATCCGGATGCGGGCCTGCTGACCAAGGCGGCGGCGGCCGTCGCCGGCTTCAAGGGCGCCGAGGCGATCGAAGGCATGCTCGAGAAGAAGGAAGAGCAGCCGCAGCAGGCTGACGACACGCAGGCGACGGACGGCAGCGACACGTCGCAGGCCTGAGCAAGGCGGCTGGTCCCGCCGCGGGTGCGCCGTTCGCGCATCCGGGCGGACCGGTGCCGCGCGGCCGGCAGGCCGGGCATGTGGTCGATCGGTGACGCATGGCACACCCGGCAGCCGGTTTGACCGGCGAGAGGCAACGTCTCTCGCCGTTTTTTATGGCGCGCGCGTCCTGCGGCGCCACGTTCCGCACGAATTCCCGAATCTTGCTATCGTGCCGTCATCCGAACTGCGATGAGGGCTTGCGATGGATTTCGACTACGACCTGTTCGTCATCGGGGCCGGCTCCGGCGGCGTGAGGCTCGCCCGGGTGGCGGCGTCATACGGTGCGCGCGTCGGCATAGCGGAACAGGAGCAGATCGGCGGCACCTGCGTGCTGCGCGGCTGCATCCCGAAGAAGCTGCTCGTCTACGCATCGCACTATCCGCACGAACTCGAGGATGCGAAGGGCTTCGGCTGGACCTTCGGCGCCGGCACGCTCGACTGGTCCGCGCTGATCGCCGCGAAGGATCGCGAGATCAACCGGCTCAGCGACATCTACATCGACCTGCTGCGGCAATCCGGCGTCGCGATGCACGCAGGACGCGCGACCCTCGTCGACGCGCATACGGTCGCGATCGGCGAGCGCACCATCCGCGCGCGCCACATCGCGATCGCGACCGGCTCGCGGCCGGCGCTGCCGCACCGTCCCGGCATCGAGCATGCGATCACGTCGCGCGAGGCGCTGTCGCTCCCGGCGTGCCCCAAGCGCATCGCGGTGGTCGGCGGCGGCTATATCGCGGTCGAGTTCGCCGGCATCTTCAACGGCTTCGGCAGCCAGGTCGATCTGTTCTATCGCGGCGAGAAGATCCTGCGCGGCTTCGACGACGACGTGCGCCAGTTCCTCACCGACGAAATGACGAAGCAGGGCGTCGCGATCCACGCGCGCGCGGTGGTCGAATCGATCGCGCGCGCGGACGACGGCACGCTCTCCGTGCACGTCGGCGACGCGCAGCACGGGCCGTACGACGCGGTGCTCTATGCGACCGGCCGCGTGCCGAACGTCGAAGGGCTCGGCCTCGAGCGCGCGGGCGTCATGCTCGACGCGCGCGGCGCGATCGCGGTCGATGCGTATTCGGCGACGTCGGTGCCTTCGATCCATGCGCTCGGCGACGTCACGTCGCGGCCGCAGCTCACGCCGGTGGCGACGCGCGACGGCGCGCTGCTCGCGCGCACGCTGTTCGGCGGCGCGCGCGTCGCGGCCGATCACGATTACGTCCCGTCGGCCGTGTTCAGCCAGCCGGAGGTCGCGACGGTCGGCCTGACCGAGGCCGATGCGCGTCGCGTGCACGGTGAAGTCGACATCTACCGCACGTCCTTCAAGGCGCTGCGCCACACGCTGTCGGGCCGCAACGAGCGCACGCTGATGAAGCTGGTGGTCGCGCGCGACAGCCAGCGCGTGATCGGCGCGCACATGGTCGGCCGCGACGCGGGCGAGATCATCCAGGGCATCGCGATCGCGATTCGCGCGGGCGCGACGAAGGCGCAATTCGACGATACGATCGGCATTCACCCGACCGCGGCCGAGGAGTTCGTGACGATGCGGCAGAAGGTGGCCGACTGACCGCCAGCGGCGCGCCGGCTCGCGGGCCGGCGCGGGCGTCCCGCGCACGCTCCGCTGGCGTGTGACGCACCACGGATCCGCGGCGATTTGTAAAGATCGTCAATTCTTCTAAAGAAATCCCGTCTCGACAATCAGACTTGGTATGATCGGCCAAAATCATATACGGGGCCGATCATGCGCGATCAACAGCGCAGTAACCAGAATCACGCGGTAGCCGGCGCAAGCGGGGTCGTCGATCCATGCGCCGCGCGTTCGCGTCTCGCCGCAACACGTCCGTTGCGTGCACTTTCCCTTCGCATGCCGCCATCTCCATCGCCGTCCGGGCGATGAAGTCGCGCGCGCGCCGATGCGCGCCCCGGCCGCTTCGATCATCGCATCGACCGCCGGTTTGTCGGCAAGCCGGCGAGCCCGTTCCGGGCAATCTTTTCACGTAAGGAGACCCGCAGTGAACATTCAGACACGACGCACCGTTCTCGTGGCGGCGGCGCTCGTCGCGGCGCTGTCCGGCTGCGCGACCGAATCGTCGCGCACGCTCGACGTGCCGGCCGTGAGCAGCGCGCAGAAACCGTATGCGGGCAAGCCCGTCGCGATCGCGGTCGGCAAGTTCGACAACCGCTCGAGCTACATGCGCGGCATCTTCTCGGACGGCATCGACCGCCTCGGCGGACAGGCGAAGACGATCCTCGTCACGCGCCTGCAGCAGAGCCGCCGTTTCAACGTGCTCGATCGCGAGAACCTCGACGAGATCAAGCAGGAAGCCGGCTTCATGAAGAAGGCGCAGGCGGTGAAGGGCGCGAACTACGTCGTGACCGGCGACGTGACCGAGTTCGGCCGCAAGGACGTCGGCGATCACCAGCTGTTCGGTATTCTCGGCCGCGGCAAGACGCAGGTCGCGTATGCGAAGGTCAACCTGAACATCGTCGACACGACGACGTCGGAAGTCGTCGCGTCGAGCCAGGGCGCGGGCGAGTTCAGCCTGTCGAACCGCGAAGTGATCGGCTTCGGCGGCACGGCCGGTTACGACTCGACGCTCAACGGCAAGGTGCTGGACCTCGCGATCCAGGAAGCCGTGAATCATCTCGTCGACCAGGTCGACGCCGGCACGCTGAAGGCACCGCAATAGGCGCCGTGCGCAGTACGGGGCGACGAATCATTCACCAACCAGAAGAGACAAGACCATGAAACGGGGAATCTGGCTGCCGGCGACGGCGGCCGTCATGCTGCTCGCGGGCTGCGCGGCGCCGACCACGCCGCCGCTCTATCAATGGAACGGCTATCAGCCGCAGGTGTACGAATACTTCAAGGGGCAGAAGTCCCCGCAGGAGCAGATCGACGCGCTCGAAAAGGCGCTGCAGGAGATTCGCGCGAAGGGCAAGACGCCGCCGCCGGGCTTCCATGCGCATCTCGGGATGCTCTACGCGAGCGTCGGCAGCGAACAGCAGGCCGCGCAGGAATTCCAGGCCGAGAAGGCGCTCTTTCCGGAATCCGCGTCGTTCATGGATTTCCTGATGAAGAAGAAAGCCGGCGACGCGAAGGCCGCGAAGGCCGCGAATCCGTCGGCCGCCGGCCAGACGATCGCCGGCCAGAAGAATGCCGATCCGACTCCCGCCAAACAGTGACGTGCCTGCCATGATCAAGACACTTTCATTCAAGCTGCTGTCCGTGCTGTCGATCGTCGCGCTGTTGAGCGCGTGCGCGCAGCCCGTCAAACGCCCCGACTACACGGCCTTCAAGAAGAGCCAGCCGCGCTCGATCCTCGTGCTGCCGCCGCTCAACGAGACGACCGATGTCGGCGCGACCTACGGTGTGCTGTCGCAGATGACGCAGCCGCTGGCCGAGTCGGGCTACTACGTGGTGCCGGTCGCGGTGATGGACGAGACGTTCAAGCAGAACGGCCTCACGAACGCCGCGGAAATCCAGGGCACGTCGCCGGCGAAGCTGCGCGAAATCTTCGGTGCGGACGCCGCGCTGTACGCGAAGATCACGCAATACGGCTCCGTCTACCAGGTGGTGGACAGCACGACGGTGGTCGCGGCGTCGGCGAAGCTCGTCGACCTGAAGACCGGCGACGTGCTGTGGCAGGGCGAGGGCCGTGCGACCGGCAAGGAAGTCGGCAACAACATGAGCGTCAACGCGTTCGGGGTCGTCGGGATGCTGGTGCAGGCAGCCGTCAAGCAGGTCGCGCATTCGCTGACCGACGAAGCGCACGATGTGGCCGGCCTGACCAGCAGCAGGCTGCTGTCCGCGGGGCCGCCGAACGGGCTGCTGTACGGGCCGCGTTCGCCGAAGTACGGGACCGACTGACCGGCGCGCGGACCACGGCTTCGGCGCGTCGGGCAGGCGGGGCGCCTGCATGCCGTGCCGAAGCCGCGAGATTCGATGAAACGGCCGCGCTTGCGCGGCCGTTTTGCGTGGCCGGTACGTCGCGTGCGTCGTGTCGTGCGCCGCCGCTCAATGCATGCCGAACGCGTCGAGCAGCCGGTACCAGCTCATCGCGAGCACCAGCGCCGGCGTGCGCAGCGTCGCGCCGCCGGGGAAGTCGCGATGCCGGATCTTGCCGAACAGGTCGAAGCGGCTCGCCTGGCCGTCGATCGCCTCGGCGATCAGCTTGCCCGCGAGCGCGGTCGTGTTCACGCCGTGCCCCGAGAAACCCTGCGCGAAATACAGCGTCGGCGCGACGCGCCCGAAGTGCGGCGCGCGGTTCATCGTGATGTCGACGAAGCCGCCCCATGCGTAGTCGATCTTCACGTCCGCGAGCTGCGGGAACGTCTTCAGCATGTCCGCGCGCATCGCGTCGGCGAGATTGCGCGGCGGCCGCGTCGAATAGCTGACCTTGCCGCCCCACACGAGCCGCGTGTCGGGCGCCGGCCGGAAATAGTCGAGCACGAAGCGGCTGTCGCAGATCGCCGCGCGCGCGGGCATCAGCGCGGCGGCGCGCGCCGCGCCGAGCGGCTCGGTCGCGATCACGTAGGTGCCGACCGGCATGATCTTCTTCGACAGCGCGGGCGCGAGCGTGCCGACGTACGTGTTGCACGCGAGCACCACGAAGCGCGCGCGCACCTGCCCCTGGCCGGTCTCGACGACGTGGCCGCCCGACACGTCGCGCACGCGCGTCACGCAGCTGTCCTCGTGGATCCGCACGCCCGCGTCGGCGGCCGCGCGCGCGAGCCCGAGCGTGTAGTTCAGCGGATGCAGGTGGCCGCTGTCGGGGTCGTACAGGCCGCCGCGATAGCGCGCCGATTGCACGTAGTCGCCGAGTTCGTCCGCTTCGACGAAATGGAACCGTTCGTGGCCGAAGCGCTTCGCGGCCTCGTCGCGCCAGCGTTTCAGCGCATCCGCGTCGCGCTCGGTGTTCGCGGCGGTCAGGTAGCCGGGCACGAGCGCGCAGTCGATGTCGTGCTTCGCGATGCGCGACTTCACGAGCGACAGCGTTTCGAGCCCCATGTCCCAGATCCGCTTCACGTCGCCTTCCGGCATGAAGTTGCCGAACGTGTCGATGTCGCATGCAAAGCCGCCGATCAGCTGGCCGCCGTTGCGCCCGCTCGCCGCCCATCCGACCCGCGATGCCTCGAGCACGGTCACCGAATGGCCGCGCTCGGCGAGGTTGAGCGCGGCGGACAAGCCGGTGAGGCCCGCGCCGATCACGCACACGTCGGCGTCGGTCGCGCCGGCGAGCGGCGCATGGCGGGTCGTATCGTTGGCGGTCGCCGCGTAGTACGACGCGACGTGCGGCTGGTTGGCGAATGTCTGCATGTTCAGGAAAACGAATGAAGGGGACTCAGAACAGCTCGCGCACGCGGTGGTACAGCATCCCGAGTTCGAGCGCGGGCTGCCGCCATGCGTCGCCGCCGGGAAAGCGCCGGTGGCGCAGTTGCGCGAACAGGTCGAACGCGCGCGTGTCGCCCGCGATCGCGCCGGCGATCGCGCGTCCGGCGATGCCGGTCAGCGCCACGCCGTGCCCGCTGAAGCCCTGGACGTAGAAGAAGTTCGGATCGAGCGCGCCGAAGTCCGGCGCGCGGTTGCGCGTGACGTCGACGAAGCCGCCCCACGCGTGGTCCACGCGCACGTCGGCGAGCTGCGGGAACACGCCCACCATGCGCTGCCGGATCGTGTCGGCGAGCGTGTCGGGCGACGCGCCCGCGGAGTTCGCACGGCCGCCGAACAGCATCCGGTGGTCGGCCGACAGCCGGAAGTAGTCGAGGAAGAAGTTGTTGTCGCACACGGCTTCGCGCTGCGCGATCAGCGCGTCGGCGCGCGCGCGGCCGAGCGGTTCGGTTGCGATGATGTACGACGCGACCGGCGCGATGCGCGCGGCGGTCGCGGCCGGCAGGATGCCGCCGGGGCCCGCGTTGCAGCACGACACGACAAAGCGGCAGCGCACCTCGCCCGACGGCGTGCGCACGACCGGCCGGGCGCCGCGCACGACGTCGAGCGCGGGCGTGTGCGCGTGGAGCGCGACGCCTTCGCGGCGCGCGGCCTCGGCGAGGCCGAGGCAATACTTGAGCGGATGCAGGTGGCCCGACAGTGGGTCGTAGACGCCCGCCAGATAGCGCGGTGACGCGATGCGCGCGCGGATTTCGCCGGTGTCGAGCCACGACAGCGACGGATGGCCCCAGCGCGAACTCGCGGCATCCATCCAGGCGCGCAGGTCGCCGATGCGGCGCGGCTTCGTCGCGACCGTCAGGTAGCCGCGCGTGAAGTCGCAGTCGATGCCGTGGCGCGCGATCCGCTCGGCGATCAGCGCGACGCCGTCGAGCGACAGCGACCACGCGGCACGCGCACCGGCGGCGCCGAGATGCTGCTCGATCACCTCGTCTTTCGCGAAGCCCGTGATCGCCTGTCCGCCGTTGCGGCCCGATGCGCCCCAGCCGGGCCGATGCGCATCGATCACGGCGACCGACAGCCCGCGCGCACGGCAATCGAGCGCCGTCGACAGGCCCGCGAAGCCCGCACCGATCACGCACACGTCGACGTCGATCGCTTCCTCGAGCACGGGGTCGTCGGCCACGGGGCGCGTGGCGGTTGCTTCGTAGTACGAGTCGCGCGCGAGCGCGTCGGCGCGGCGGGTGAAAGACTGCGTCATCAAACCGACTCCGTCGAAGACGGCCGGCGCCGGTGCGCGACGCACCGCGATCCGGCCGGGTGAAACGATGCGGGACGCCATGCGCGCGGCACGGCGTCCCGCGCGGCCCGCATCAGAACGAATAGATGAACTGCGTCGCGAGCAGGTCGTTGGACTTGCCGTACGAACCGTCGTTGCGCAGGAACACCTTGTTGTTCGCCCAGTCGTGCCGGTATTCGACCTTCACGGTGATCTGCTGGGTCGGGTAGAACAGCAGGTCGAGCGCGACGTCCTGACGCACCGCGCCCTTGCACTCGAAGCCCAGGCCGCCGCCGGCCTTCGACTGCGCGAGGCAGTCCGCGTCGACGCCGAAGCCGTTGCTCGGATCCATCCCGTTGCCGTTCAGCGCGATGCCGCCGCCGCCGCCGCCGTTCTTCGAGTTGGCGAGCAGGTCGTAGCGCAGCGTCACGCCCATGCGGCCGACCACCGGCGCGTTGAACTTGCGGTGCGCGAGCAGCGACAGGCCGTACCACTGAGCGAGCCCGCCGTTGAACGCCGCATGCTGCTGCCGGCCGTAGTCGACTTCGGCGTTGTACTGAATGTCGGCGAGCGTGTAGGTCGCGTCGAGTTCGCCGAAGAAGAACGAACCGTAGGCGCTCGGTGCCGCGCCGCCCGGGCCGTAGTGGACGTTGCCCTGGTCGTCGATCGCGCTCGCCAGCGTCTGCCGCCCGATGTTGAACGAACCGCCGATGTCGAGCGCGCTCGACCACGTGTAGTCCGCGCGCGCGGTGAAGGTCGGCACCTTGTTGCTGGTGGAGATCGGGTCGCCGAGCGCGTTGGTGCCCGTCTGCGTGACCGAACCGTACGTGCGGTACTGCTCGTTGCCGAGGAAGAACTTCCACGCCCAGGCGCCCTTCGTGTAGTTCGCGCCGACACCGACGTAGCTGCCCGGATCCGAGAAATCGTACAGCAGGTTGTGCGTGAGCGTGAGCATCTGGTTCGACTGCTGCACCTCGTAGCCGCCGAAGCTCGGGATCAGGCCGGCGACCAGCGTCGTCTCGGCGGTGATCGGCACGTTGACGACCGCGGTGTTCAGCAGGTTGTCGGTGATCGAGCCGCGCGAGTTCTGCAGCAGCGTGATGCCGTTGCCGCGGTTCGGCATCAGCGTGATCTCCGCCGACGGCGCCATCGGGCCGACGCCGAAGGTCTTCTTGATGTCGAGGTAGAGATCGCCGAACGTGCTGTTGAAGTAGTTGTACGCGTTCTCGTGGTTCGCGAACAGGAACGACGACGTGCCGGCCGCGCGGTTGTAGATGTAGGTCGGGTCGATGTAGCCGGTGACCGACAGGCCCGCGAGCGGCCCGGTGTTGGCCGCGTCCGTCAGCGAGTCGACCTTCAGCTGCTGGTTCGCGATCTGCTGCTTCATTTCACTGACTTCGTCGTTGGTCAGCGTGGCTTGAGCCTTGCCGTAGTCCGGCGAGGACGGGTCGGCGGCCACGATCACCGGCTTAGCCGCGATCGTCGCGCCGGCCTGCGCGACCGGGGTGCCGCCCGGCTTCGCGGCGAGTTGCGCCTGCATGGCCTTCATCTGCTTCTGCAGCGCGGCGACCTGCGCCTGCAGTGCCTTGATTTCGGCGGAGGTCGAGTCGGCCAGCGCGATGCCGGGCAACGCGCCGGCCACCAGCAGGCAGATCAGTTTCTTCTTCATTGCGGATTCTCCTTGTCGTGCGCTTGGTCAATCTGTGATCGCCCCGCGCGCCGCTTCTCGCGGCGCGCGGGTCTTGTTATCGATGAAAAGGGAAGCAGGGCGTCAGGCCGCCGCGAACGCCGCCTTCATGTCGGCCACCCGGCGCCGTTCGCGCGCGATCATCATCTGGTTCACGACGATCACGCCGATCGTCACCGCGGTGATGAACAGCGTCGCCAGTGCGTTCATTTCCGGGTTCAGCCCGAGCCGCACGCGCGAGAACACCACCAGCGGCAGCGTGGTCGAGCCCGGCCCCGACAGGAACGCCGACAGAACCAGGTCGTCGATCGACAGCGTGAACGACAGCAGCCAGCCCGACAGCAGCGCCTGCGAGATCAGCGGCAACGTCACCACGAAGAACACCTTCAGCGGCGTCGCACCCAGGTCGAGCGCGGCTTCCTCCAGCGACTTGTTCATCTCCTTCACGCGCGACTGCACGATGATCGCCACGTACGACACGCACAGCATCACGTGGCCGATCCAGATCGTCACCATCCCGCGGCCCTTCGGCCAGCCGAACATCTGCTCCAGCGCAACGAACAGCAGCAGCAGCGAGATCCCCTGGATCACCTCCGGAATCACCAGCGGCGCGTTGATCATCCCCGTGTACAGCGTGAAGCCCTTGAAGCGGCCGAAGCGCGCGAGCACGAAGCCCGCCCACGTGCCGATCACGACCGACGCGGTGGCCGTCAGGAGGCCGATCTTCAGCGACAGCCACGCGGCGGTGAGCAGCTCGTCGTCCTGCCACAGCGCCGCGTACCACTTCAGCGAGAAGCCCGACCACACCGTCACCAGCTTCGACTCGTTGAACGAGTACACGACCAGGCTGATGATCGGGATGTACAGGAACAGGAAGCCGAAGGCGAGGACGCCCGTCGACAGCGGTTTGCTCGGCTTGATCATTTCGCTTCCTCCAGTTCCTTGACCTGGTAGTACTGGAACAGCGCCATCGGCACCAGCAACAGCAGCACCATCGCGACCGTCACCGCGGACGCCATCGGCCAGTCCATGTTGTTGAAGAATTCATCCCACATCACGCGGCCGATCATCAGCGTGTCGGCGCCGCCGAGCAGTTCCGGAATCACGTACTCGCCGACTGCCGGGATGAACACCAGCAGGCTGCCGGCGATGATCCCGTTCTTCGACAGCGGCAGCGTGATGCGCGTGAACGCGACCCACGGCTTCGCGCCGAGGTCGTAGGCGGCCTCGAGCAGCGTGAGGTCCATCTTCACGAGGTGCGCGTAGAGCGGCATCACCATGAACGGCAGGTACGAATAGACCATCCCGATGTAGACGCCCGCGTCGCTGTGATAGAGGCGCAGCGGCGTGTGGATGATGCCGAGCGCGATCAGCGTGTGGTTCAGGAGGCCGTCATCCTTCAGGATTCCGATCCATGCGTACACGCGGATCAGGAACGACGTCCAGAACGGCAGCATCACGGCCATCATCAGCACGTTACGGCGGCCCGGCTCCGAGCGTGCGATGTAGTACGCCATCGGGAATCCGATCAACAGGCACAGCAGCGTCGACACGGCGGCCATCTTCAGCGAGCTGAGATAGGTCGCGATGTACAGGTCGTCCTGCAGCAGGAACGCGTAGTGCGACAGCTGCAGCGCGAAGTGCACGACGCCGTCCTTGATCTCGACGAGCGACGTGTACGGCGGGATCCCCATCACCTGGTCGGCGAAGCTGATCTTGAACACCAGCACGAACGGCAGCGCGAAGAAGATCACGAGCCACAGGAACGGCACGCCGATCGCGACGCCGCGGCCGGACGGCAGGAAGCGCGACAGCGCGGCGAAGCGGCTGCGGCGCTTCGAAGCCTGTGTCGTTGCGGCGGCACCGGTCGAAACCGGCGCGGACGGAGTGGAGGCGGAAGTTCTCATCATGTCGTCCTCACTGCGTCAGCACGACGCCGCTGGCCGGCGACCACGACACGAACACGTCGTCGTTCCACGCCGGCGCGCTGTCGTGCATCAGGTGCGAACTCGACAGGTTCGACACGACCGTCTTGCCGCTCGGCAAACGCACGTGATACAGCGAGTAGGCGCCCATGTACGCGATGTCGGTCACCACGCCGCGCGCCCAGTTGTGATGCGAGCCCGGCTTCTCGCGCGATACGTGCACGCGCTCCGGCCGCACCGAGATGCCGACCGGCATCCCGAGCGGGCCGGTCACGCCGTGGCTCACGTACATGCGTGCCTCGAGGTCGTCGCTTTCGACGAAGATGTGATCGGGTTCGTCCTCGACCACCCGGCCTTCGAACAGGTTCGTCGAGCCGATGAACTCGGCCGAGAAGCGGCTGTTCGGGTATTCGTACACTTCGCCCGGCGTGCCGATCTGCACGATCTTGCCTTCGCTCATCACCGCGAGGCGGCTCGCCATCGTCATCGCCTCTTCCTGGTCGTGCGTGACCATCACGCAGGTCACGTCGACCTTCTCGATGATGTTCACCAGTTCGAGCTGGGTCTTCTGGCGGATCTTCTTGTCGAGCGCGGACATCGGCTCGTCGAGCAGCAGCAGCTTCGGGCGCTTCACCAGCGAGCGCGCGAGCGCGACGCGCTGCTGCTGGCCGCCGGACAGCTGGTGCGGCTTGCGCTTCGCGTACTTGCTCATCTGCACCAGCGCGAGCGCGTCGGCCACGCGTTCCTTGATCTCGTTTTTCGGCGTGCCTTCCTGCTTCAGCCCGAACGCGACGTTCGACTCGACCGACATGTGCGGGAACAGCGCATACGACTGGAACATCATGTTGACCGGGCGGCGGTACGGCGGCAGCGACGCGAGGTCCTCGCCGTCGACGAAGATCTTGCCGGAGGTCGCCGTCTCGAGCCCGGCGAGCATGCGCAACAGCGTCGACTTGCCGCAGCCGGAGCTGCCGAGCAGCGCGAACAGCTCGTTCTTCGCGATCGTCAGGTTCACGTTGTCGACGGCCGTGCTGTCGCCGAACTTCTTCACGACGTTTTCGATGCGCACGAACGCATCGTTCTTCGTGCGGGCCGCGGCGGCCGGTTGGGTGTGGCGTGCGGCAGCGGAAGAGGGTATCGATTGCATGGGAGTCACCATTCGTTCTTCACGGATTGCAGGCGTGAGCGTTCCCGCGCGAGGCGTACAACGCGACTCGCGGACAACGGCTCGTGCCGGATGGAACAGCGCGCGGTGCGCGCGGGCGGACGAAGCGTCCGCGGATCTCTGGCGGGCAGGCGTTCAGCCGATGCCTGCGCCGCCGTGATGGTTCGTGATCAGTGGCCCGTCTTCAGCTGCGCCCACAGACGGTTCTCGAGGCGCAGGATGTCGGCCGGCATCGGCTTCATCAGCACCATCTTCTTCAGCACGTCCTCGGGCGGATAGACGGTCGGATCCTGCGCGACGGCCGGCGTGACGAACGGGTGCGCTGCCTTGTTCGCGGTCGGGTAGAACACCGTGTTGGTGATCGCCGCGTTGACCTTCGGGTCGGACACGTAGTTGATCCACTTCAGCGCGGCCTCGGGGTGCGGTGCATCCTTCGGGATCACCATCACGTCGAACCACAGCAGGCCGCCTTCCTTCGGGTTCGAGAACTTGATGTCGTACGGGCGCTTCGCCTCCGACGAGCGGCGGTGCGCGATGCCGACGTCGCCCGACCAGCCGAGCACGACGCACACGTCGTTGTTCGCGAGGTCGTTGATGTAGCCGGACGAGTTGAACTGGGTGATGTACGGGCGGACTTTCTTCAGGACTTCGAACGCAGCCTGGTAGTCGCCGGGGTTCTTGCTGTTCGGATCCTTGCCCATGTACTGCAGCGTGGCCGCGAACACGTCGACGGCCTGGTCGAGGAACGACACGCCGCAGCTCTTCAGCTTTTCCATGTTGGCCGGGTCGAACACCAGCGCCCAGCTGTCGACGGGCGCCTTGTCGCCGAGCGCCTTCTTCACCGCCTGCGCGTTGTAGCCGATGCCGTCGGTGCCGTAGGCCCAGGGAACGCCGTACTGGTTGCCCGGATCGGCGTCCGAGATCATCTTCATCAGCAGCGGGTCGAGGTTCGCGAGGTTCGGGATCTTCGACTTGTCGAGCTTCTGGTACACGCCGGCCTGGATCTGCTTGGCCATGTAGTTCGAGGTCGGCACGACGATGTCGTAGCCCGAGCTGCCCGCCAGCAGCTTCGCCTGCAGCGTGTCGTCGCTGTCGTAGTTGTCGTACTTGACGTGGATGCCCGTCTGCTTCTGGAAGTTCGGGATCGTGTCGGGTGCGATGTAGTCGGACCAGTTGTAGACGTTCAGCTCGTCGGCATGCGCCGACGGGCTGGCGACCGACGTGAACGCGGCCACCGCGGCAAGGGCCGCGATGGAACAGGCTTGGCGAAGAAAGCAGGCACGCATGGTGGAATTCCCCTGGGTTATGGCGGCGCGCGGCACCCGCCGCACGCCTGTAGGCAAAGTCGTTACGAAAGGCCCAGTTGCTGGGCGGTCGCATCGACGGCCTTCTTCGCCTTCGATACGAGTTCATCGATTTCCTGACGCGAAATCACGAGCGGCGGCGACAGCAGCATCCGGTCGCCGGTCGCGCGCATGATCAGGTTGCCGTTGAAGCAGAAGTCGCGGCAGATCGTGCCGATCTCGCCGCCGTTCGCGAAGCGGCGGCGTTCGGCCGGCGACTCGGCGAGCTGCAGGCTCGCGACCATCCCGTGGCCGTGCACTTCGCCGACGATCGGGTGACGCGCGAAGGTTTCGCGCATCAGCGCCTGGAAGTACGGGCCCGTGTCGTGCTTCACGCGCTCGACGATCCCTTCGTCGCGCAGCAGCTTCAGGTTCGCGACCGCCACCGCCGCCGCGACC